>JAGQWZ010000631.1 GCA_020436835.1 Saprospiraceae bacterium
TCTTTAATATTAATCTCGAACTGGCCATAAATTCAATTATTACCATTAATGCCGGAATTGGCTTAAAATTTTAATCAATGAACACCTGCAGTCGATTTCAAGTTTTTATATTTCTTTTCTGTGCTCTCGTCGGATTTAGTGGCTGTGAGGAACTGGGATTGGATATCCGGAAGGTCGAATTAACCATCAATGGCGAGATCAAGCAATTCGAAACGTTCGATTCCCGCAAGATCGACTATGCCGTATTGTGGAATCGCTCGGATATCTTATCTTTTTTTGACATTTCAGATGGGGCGGAAATTGAAAACTTTTGGATCAAAAACCTGGAAATATACTATCAATCCTGTGCCGTCAACGAAGCGGAGAAATTAGACTTAAAGATGTTTGTGAGCGAGCCGGTTGGTGCCATTACTTTGGCGGCATTTGTGGCCGGTAAAAATTTAAAGGATCTTCGAAAAACAGTAGACCCTTCCAAGCCGGCGAATTTAGATGTCTCAAAAGTAACCGGTGGTGTGAGATTACTCAATGGACTGCTGGGAGGCATGGTTCAGGATGAAGATAAGTATCTCAACATTATCGTGGAAGGCACGCATTATCCGGCTGATGCACTGGTCTGCGGAGCCATTTTGATCGAAGTAGATGCATACATTGTTTACAAGGAATGCCGTCCCGTTCCTTTTGGATCGGATGCCGGTGAACCTTGTCTCTGATAGTTATCTCACCTGCAACATGATTTCTTGAAGGCCAGGTATGTGCTACATATTGTGGGTGGAAAATCAGGCAGGAACCGACTTGCCATATCTTTCAAGTCACTCGCGATAAGCAGCATAGTCGATCTGGCACGGGCTGATCTGCAGCTGTAGATCGGGAAAAACAAAGACAACAAAGGATTTTTTCTCCCCGGGGTTCCCTGAAATTATGAGGCATCTTGGTTATATTAAGGGTGAACAATGGTCCGGAGATGAAAGCATGGTTACTCGATCGAATCGTTGATCTTAAGAAAGAATCGACACCATTGGTCTGGTCCGATCAGGCTATACCCGAGCCTGCACCCGGTCAAATCAGGATTAAGATTTCTTGTTGTGGCGTATGTCACACGGAACTGGATGAAATCGAAGGTAGAACGCCTCCTCCGGAATTTCCTGTCATTCCCGGACACCAGGTGGTTGGCAGGATCGATCAACTAGGACAGGGATGTACAGAACACCAGCTCGATGACCGGGTGGGGGTGGCATGGATTTATTCTGCTTGTGGAAAATGTGAACAATGTCGGAATGGATTTGAAAATCTTTGTCCGTGGTTTCAGGCAACCGGTCGGGATCATCATGGAGGCTATGCTGAATATATGGTTGTTCCGGAGAGGTTTGCTTATGGGATTCCTGATACGTTTGAAGACGCGGAGGCAGCTCCTCTGTTATGTGCCGGCGCCATTGGCTACCGGTCACTTAGTCTGACTAAACTGGAGAACGGACAAGTTTTGGGCTTGACCGGGTTTGGTGCATCAGGTCATTTAGTCTTGAAAATGGCCAGGTATCAGTATCCGGATTCCATAATTCTGGTCTTTGCCCGCAGCCGGGAGGAGCAGCAATTTGCACTTTCTCTTGGAGCCCATTGGGTGGGAAAAGTAACTGATACTCCACCTGCGCAGGCAAATGCCATCATTGATACGACTCCGGTTTGGAGTCCTGTTGTCGAGTCTTTACTCCATTTGAAACCCTCAGGAAGATTGGTCATTAACGCGATCAGGAAGGAAGCTGATGATCAAAAGGCCCTTCTGAAGTTGCGTTATCCGGATCATTTGTGGATGGAGAAAGAAATCAAAACAGTGGCGAATATTACCAGTTCGGATGTGAGAGCGTTTCTGCAATTAGCGGCCAGGGTTCCGATCAAACCAAATATACAAATCTATCCCTTCACCAGGGCGAATGATGCTTTGATGGATTTAAAACACCGCCACCTACGAGGAGCAAAGGTCCTAGCCTGGAATGCCTGATAACCCTTTTCATGACAAAGCATAGAAGGAAAGTAAGACCAGATTTGGGTGATTTTCCGGAAAATCCGGGCAATAGGTCACCAAATTCCATGTAAAAAAGCTACTATGTAGCACCCAAGTCTTAAAGTCATATTAATAGTTTTTATAATTCATAAGATATTCATATTATTACAGCTGATGTTAGCTACGACAGCCCAAGCGGTCAAACACAAAATCCTTGGAAACAGTGGCTAACATCTTTCGAATTTCTATTATGGGCGATTCATTTCACCGGGTGTGAAACTGAAGAGGCAATTGTCTACAGAGTGCCATAAAGATGTTTTTCCTAAAAAATCTGTTGCAGAGGGACGTTATCTGGTTGAGCATCTCAGCCGGAGTTTGCTGCTGTCGAGCCCTGACTACCGCCAAGGTTCCGGTAGGTCCGTATTTTTACGGATTTATTTGGATTTAGTCTAATTTCCAAGAACTTTGTAAGTATTATTGTTATCTTTGTTACTTCTTACGGATTTTGTGTTTGAGCTGCCTGAAGTTTTCAGGTGGCTTTTTCTTCTACTAATCTGGTTTTCAATTTCTTAAGTCTGATTCAACGATTTTTACGTAATGTTTGTTGGCGACATCAAGCAGACAACTACCGGTTTGAAAGCTTGAAATAAAAAATGACTAACCCCAAGCCACCAAAGAAAAAGATCATGGCCGGATACAATGGTTCTGTCTCCATCGAAGAGGGAAATACGTAGTTGTCCAACAAAAAGGCAGTGAAAAATCCTGTACCTACTCCAAGCATCAGCATCCCCCATTTTAGAGGCGCTTTCCGGGATTGAGGAGTATCAAAGAGATTCGGATCCTGCCCTTTATCCAGGAGCAGCATGCGTTCTTTATGACGGAGGTTGGTCAGGACAAACGTCAGTGAAACGACCATTATTACGATACAGAAAGCGATCAAGGCGATAATTATTCCGTCCATATTCTTTTTTATCTGCAGGACGTGTTATCACGTCAGTGTGGTTACAATTTATTTATTTAATATAATGTAACCAATTTCGCTTTTATCATCGTCATTCCATTTAGTGAGTTTTAATCAGGACGAAGGAGACATTAAGAATTTCTTACTGAACCGGGACCGGCAGTCTTGTCAGAACCTGGTGCGGCGGTATCAGAATGCGGTATTCCGGATATGTTATAATGTACTGAAAGATCATCAAAAAGCGGAGGAGGTGGCTCAAGACGTCTTTATGAAAGCATTTGATCAGCTGAAACAACTAAAGGATCCTTTGAAATTCCGGTCCTGGATTGGTCGCATGGCCTACCATCGTGCCATCGATGTGTGGCGGCGCCAGAAACACAATACAGCAGATTTACCGCTGCCATTTCTATTGCGGATGGGAATCAGGGACCGCTTGCAAAGGTGGAATCTTTGGAGAGATCGGAACAGATCACAAAAGCGCTTCAAAGCCTGGGAGAACCTGACACTTCTATTTTTACGCTATTTTATTTAGAGGAATATAAAATACAGGAAATAGCAGAGGCGGTCAACCTGACCGTTAGTAATGTGAAAATTCGGTTGATGCGCGGCAGGAAAATCCTAAAAAATAAATTAGTGAAGATTTATGACCAGATCTAGTACACACCTGAGTGACGAAAAAATGCTGGAATTCCTGTACCTGCTGGAAGATCCGGAAAAGGAGGCAATTATGAAACATTTGTCTACCTGTCCGGAATGCCGCCAGAAATTAGCCGATTTTGAGCGGGAAGAATCGATATTCAGAAAATTAAACTACCCGGCGCCTGGCGGATCTTTTACCGGGCAAACCGTAAACCGGATTATGGGCAGGAACAAAGCAATGTCGGGTTTTTGGCAGCTTTTGCTTAAAGGGAGTCTAGGTACCTCGATCGCTTTAACGATCGTCTTGATTTTTAGATTAATCAATGAACAGGTTGATTCGGTTCGGGTTTCTTTTGACTTTAATCAGTACGCTCTTTATTATGTACCGGTACTTATACTGATCCTTTGGGTTTTATTCGAAGACAAGATTCAGCTCAGGTTCAGATAGTAGATAGGTTACTCCCACTGATATCATTCTATTTTGACTCCTCTCATTTTTCTGATCCAATACCCTTTGAAATTGCCTAACTGAGCATTGGTCCAGAAGTGTCAAACTTCATTCTTGCATCCCGGGAAATCGTTTTCTTATTTTCTGAAGCCTGTAATAAGCTTAAATACATAGTAACGGGAAGTGACCGGTGTGCCGTCATCAGGCTAAAAAGATATTTCCGGTGAA
>JAGQWZ010000007.1 GCA_020436835.1 Saprospiraceae bacterium
GGTGATAGGATATTAGCAATTTGTTTTTTTGAGGAACCCTGAAGGGGTGACATTATGAATTGGTTGACCTAATTATTAAACATGGCAGGAACATTTTCTAAAATTTATATTCAATACGTTTTTGCAGTGCAAGGCAGAATGAATCTGCTCCACAAGCCCTGGAGACTGGAAGTTTTTAAATACATTTCGGGCATTATTGAAGGCAAGGGCCAGAAGTCAATTATAGTCAATGGCGTTGAAGATCATGTGCACGCATTGGTTGGCATAAATCCGGTAGTGAATATTTCGGAACTTGTTCGGGATATAAAGAACAACTCTTCTAAGTTTATCAATAAACAGAAATACTTTAACGGAAAGTTTGCATGGCAGTCAGGGTATGCGGTTTTTTCATACAGCCAGTCACATGTAAAAAAGGCTTATAAATATATTTTGGATCAGGAAGAACACCATCGGAAAAGAAATTTCCGTGAAGAGTATATTGACCTTTTGCAAAGATTTGAGATTCCATTTGATGAAAAATATTTATTCCAGGAGGCTGATTCGTAGATGTCACCCCTTCGGGGTTTATTCTCATTTTCTATGATTTAATTAGTATCATTCCACCCCTTCGGGGTTATTTGTAAAAAGATCTGAAGACCACATTAACTATGACCAAACCTTCTCACCAAATAAAAGATATTATTGTTACTCCTATTGCAGTGACGGATCCTCCACTACTTAATTGTGTGGGGGTTCATGCTCCCTATGCACTCCGGATCATCCTGCAGGTCGTGACCGAGGGCGGGGTAGTAGGTGTCAGTGAAATACCGGGCAATAAGGAAACGGAGGACTCAATTAACTCCATTAAAAAAGAACTGATTGGCCTCGATGCCTTTCAGCCTAATCAGATATTAAGGACGGTTTCTGAAAAATTGCCGGCAAAGAACGAAACCGACGACCGTGGAGGTACCCCCTGGGATCAGCGGATCGTGGTTCATATTTTTAGTGCCCTGGAAGTTGCCTGCCTGGATATTATGGGCAAAGCATTAAATTGTCGCGTATCCGATCTACTCGGAGGCACCATGCGGGAAGAGATACCCTTTGCCGCCTATCTATTTTATAAATTTAAAGGTGCCGGGGGTAAATGGGGTTACGAAATAGATCCTACTGCAACGGGATGGGACAAGGCACGTCAGCAGGAGGCAACTTCGACTCAGGGAATCATCGATCAGGCCATAGCAATGTGCAAGGAATTTGGCTACCGGTCTATTAAATTAAAAGGAGGTTTTTTCCCGCCGGAAAAAGAAGTGGATGACACCTTGGCCATCCATAGGGAATTTGATGGTGAGATGCCGCTCCGTTATGATCCGAATGCGATCTGGTCGTTAGAGACCGGAATTAAATTTGCCAGAGTTTTCGAAGGGAAACTGGAATATCTTGAAGATCCGGTGCGCGGACAGGAAAATATGTCGACTCTCCGCAAAACGGTCGACATCCCGCTGGCCACGAATATGTGCACCACCTCCTTTAAGGATCTGCCAAATAGTATAAAGGTGCATTCAGAAGATATTATCTTATCCGATCACCATTTTTGGGGCGGTCTGCGCTCCACCATGGAATTGTACAAGATCTGTAAAACCTTTGGAAGAGGATTCTCAATGCACAGTAACAGCCATCTTGGAATATCTCTGGCCGCGATGGCACACATCGGTGCTGCTCTTCCCGAATTTGATTACGAGTTTGATACACATTATCCCTGGCAAAGCGAAGATGTCATTGTAGGGGGAAAAATTAGAATTGAAAATGGCTGTGTAAATCTGCCTACCGGTCCTGGCTTGGGAGTCGAAATCGACCAGGCCCAATTACAAAAATTACATGAGAATTATTTAGGTTGCGGACTTACTAAAAGAGACGATGAACTTGAGATGCAAAAAATCGATCCGAATTGGAAAGTCGTAGATACTAGATACTAAGATCAGTAAGCCTGAA
>JAGQWZ010000632.1 GCA_020436835.1 Saprospiraceae bacterium
CGGTCCCATCATCTTCCATACGGTGCATTTTGGTGCCGAGAAATCCAATGGTGTTGTTAATAAGCAGATCTCCCTGCACTTCGTCGGGGAAATGCCGGCTTGAAACAAATTCGAGTCCAGACGTGGGTCTTACCCGGTGTGCATCCTCAATCAGATTAAACGATTTATGAGTGGCTATTCCGTAGCGTGGTTTTACGGATCCCGGTAGCATCCAGCGAACATCGGGACCGGAGGTTTCAGCAAAAAAATGTTCTCCCCATGCATCGAAGGCGATACCCCAGGGATTAGGAATCGATAATTGAGCATGTCTTTCCAGACGGTGTTTTTGAGGTTGATAGCGATAAAAACCACCATTAGTACCCCGCACCGGTCCATAGGAGGTCTCCACATTTGTATGCAGAAAAACGCCTTCTCCCATAAAAATTGCACCAGATGGATCGGCAACAAAAGCACTGATGGCATGGTGTGTATCATGATCGTCAAATCCACTTAGTAAGATTTTTTTCTGATCATACCGGTCGTCGCCATCTGTGTCGGTGAGCAACACCAGGTTTGGTGCCTGGGAAAGGTAAACCCCTTCCGGAGCAAATTCAAAACCGATGGGAAGATGGAGGCTATCCGCAAAAATCGTCTGTTTGTCGGCTTTGCCGTCACCATTGGTATCTTCGAGGATCAGAAGTTTGTCATTGGGTTTGGCATCTCCCGGTTTATAGTGTGGATAACTCGGCATGACCGAGACCCATAGCCGCCCCTTATTATCAAATGAGAGTTGAACCGGATTGGCGAGATCGGGAAATTCTCTTTCTGAGGCAAACAGCTCAATCTTATATCCGGGAGGGACATGTAACTTATTCAAAGCGTCATCACCATAGAGATACTCAGTCGAACCATTTTTGTCGCTCGGTACGTAATTCGTTTCTACCGGGGGTAAAGTGCTGGTGCGGTTATCCGCGAGCTTCAGGTCCATTTTCTCTCCTTGTGCCGTTTTCCAGATCGCTTCATCCCGGATAGCCGTCATCTCCCGGATTTTCTTCAGTTCAGCTGGATAATTGTCCGGACCAAACGGTTCATATCTCCGGCCAAAGACGTGCACTCCATTAGGAATCTTATAGTCATTATGCCAGAACCAGTTTTTCTCCTTTACTGCTGAAAGAATGTTCTTCCGGTATTTTTCAGCTGGCGACCTGGTGGTGCCAAAGAGATGATTTACCAGGTATTCGCAGAATATTGCATAGCCCGCTTCATTTAGCTGGGATCCATCGATGGTTAAAGGTTTTTCAGAAGCCTCATACCAATTTAGCGATGGATGAAACACATCCACGAACAACACCTGATTTGAGTCACATACTTCCTGCATCGCCCGGGTGTAGATGGCCAGCAATTCGTTGGTTTCATTGCCATCAGGTACATCCATATCCGCCGACCGGTCTTCCATGGCAATCGGTGAAACAATAGCCAGTTGTGGTGCCGAGACTCCATTGTACCGTTGTTCTTTGGAATACCGGAGGAATGCATCCAGTTCTCCTTTATATAAATCCAATCCTTCTTCGCCATTAAAGGCTTCATTAAAACCAAAGAAACCAACAATTATATCTGCCTCATGACGGGTCAGCCATTGGTCGGGGGTCTCAAAATGTCCCTGGCTCCCGCTATTTTGGGCCAATTCAGTTTGAAATGCCGCTGCTCCGGGGAATGCCCAGGGAGATACTCTGCCCGAATGTGGTCTGAATCCGGGAGTGTCGCCAGGATCGCACATATTCCGGATATAAAGGGTACTATCCGGATACCGGACATGGAGTTCGGTCTCAAAGAATCCATAGTTCATCATCCGGGATCCCAGGTTGTTGCCGATTAGCATAAGATGGGTGTCTTTGTGAAGGGTCAGCCCGGGTTCAATGGAATCACTGGTGCATTGTTCCATTGCAATAAAGGCAATGAAAAGAATTAAAATGGAGATTCGATTTTTTTTCATTACAGCGAGAAAGTCGGCAGTTTGTGCGAAATACTAAGGCTGTAAAATAAAAAAGTAATTGCAGTAATCGGTATTCGAAAGTGATCCCGGAATGAAAGCACCGTTAAGTTTGCATTGTCTCTCATCAAGCAGCTATATTTAGCATTACGAAAGTGGAAATATGCGATTAATACCTTTTTTCTTGATGGTGACGCTGAACGTAGCTGCTCAGCCTAGAAATTCATTTTACATCACTAATCGGGAGCCATTGATTGTCCAACCGTATACGCCATTACCGTTAGGAGACATCAAGCCACACGGTTTTCTTCGAAAGATGCTTGAACTGCAGAGAGATGGGCTGACCGGGCATCTGGATAGTATATACGAATTGGTTTGCGGACCAACAAACGGATGGCTGGGCGGCACCGGAGATGGATGGGAGCGAGGTCCCTACTGGCTTGACGGATTGGTGCCGCTGGCATATATGCTGGATGATCCTCGATTGAAAGAAAAGGTTGAGCCATGGATTGAATGGAGTATCCGGAACCAACGCGAAGATGGATACTTCGGACCGATACCGATGGAAGAGGGTACTTACGATAAAATCGAAGGAACTCAACAGGGAAACCGGGAAGACTGGTGGCCCAAAATGGTGATGCTTAAAGTTCTCCAGCAATATTATATGGCTACACAAGATCAACGGGTCCTTTCTCTGATGCAGCGTTATTTTCGATATCAATTGAGCAAGTTGACCGATTATCCGCTTGGTAACTGGACATTCTGGGGAAATCGAAGAGGAGCCGACAATCTGGCGGTTATCTATTGGCTGTATAATATTACCGGAGATGATTTTTTGTTGGATTTGGCGGAGCTGGTCCATCAGCAGACGTACGACTGGACCTCCGTCTACTCCGGCAATATGATTCGTCAGCTTAATCCTCCTCCACCCCTGCATTGTGTGAATGTGGCACAGGGACTGAAGGCTCCGGTCATCTATTATCAGCAGCACCCGGAACAAAAATACCTCGATGCGGTAAAGACAGGCTTGCAATCACTGAGGCAGGTACATGGATTTGTAAATGGTATGTACGGTGGGGATGAACAATTGCACGGCAATGACCCGACTCAGGGTTCGGAGTTGTGTTCAGCCACGGAAATGATGTATTCTTTCGAAAGTATTTTACCCCTGACCGGAGATGTCTATTACGCCGATTACCTGGAGAAGGTAGCGTATAATGTTTTACCGACGCAGCATGACGATGCATTTCTCAGGAAACAGTATTTCCAACAAGTTAATCAGGTCTTAATTACTGACGAAAAGAGAAATTTCTTCAATGATGATAACGCCAGGAATGTTTTCGGGGTACTGACAGGTTACCCTTGTTGCACTACTAACATGCACCAAAGCTGGCCAAAATTTATTCAGAATCTCTTTTATGCCACGGCAGATGATGGGATAGCTGCGTTGATATATGGGCCGGCAGAGGCAGAGGTCGTTGTTAAGGGCAATAAACGGGTCAGGATTACGGAAGAGACAGGATATCCATTTGGTGAGCGGATCAATTTCACCCTGTCATTTGATGGAAAAGCGCAGTTCCCTTTTCACTTGAGAATCCCTCAGTGGTGTGAAGATTATACGCTTAAAATAAATGGAGAGGTCATTGAATCCCAACCTGAAAACGGTATCCTAATCCTTACTCGTATCTGGCAAAACGGTGATCAAATAGAACTGACACTGGAGATGAAGGTGCGCACAAGTTATTGGGTGGAAAGTTCAGTCGGAATCGAGAGAGGTCCTCTGGTATATGCGCTGCCCGTAGAAGCAGAATGGAAGACAGTTCAGGATCAAAAAAGGCCACATTCGTTTTATGAAGTCTATCCCCGAAGCAATTGGAATTATGGATTGATAGAAGATGATATCGATTCGATGGACCACGCGGTGGAAAAAGAAACATCCATAGATCTGATGCCCTGGAATTGGGAGAATGCACCCATAAAAATTCAGATAGATGGTTGTCAAATCGACTCCTGGAAGATCTATAACCATTCGGCCGGCAAAATTCCCGTACGTCCTCGATTGACTAAAGAAAGATGTGAGAAAGCCCGCCTGACTTTAATACCTTATGGTAGCACAACGCTGCGGATTGCACAGTTTCCAGTGGTGACCATAGTTGAATGACCCTGAAAAATTGGGCAGGGTAACGACCGGTATCAGACAGCAGAAAAGTTGTTACCTGCTTTGATATACTTCTTTATTTCCATGACGACTGTCGTTCCTTCTGAACCGGTGATATCCAAAGTAGATTTTAATTGTTGTCTAAAGGTATTTATCAATCGATAACCGAAGGTTTTTTTTGCTATTTTTAAAATAGTCGGATCCATCCCTATTCCATCATCGCATACTTTTAGCAACAATACATTATTTTCTTCTTTTATTGTGACAGATATATTTCCACTTCTATGATCCGGAAAAGCATATTTAAGTGAATTAGTGATCAGTTCGTTGACGATCAGCCCAAGTGGTATCATGGTCTCTACATCCAGATGCAGGTCCTCGATTTTAGTCGTCAAATTAATTCTTCCGGGTGATATATTATAAGTATGGAAAAGACTCCTGATTAATTTTTCAAAATATTGCTTTACATCAATTCCTGTCAGGTTGTCTTCTTCATACAGATTTTGGTGGATCAGCGCCATGGAGCGCACCCGGTCCTGGCCTAGTTTTAGAGCAGAAACTACATTTGGATCCATTTCTGCCTTTGATTGTAAGCTCAGGATCGATGAAATAACCTGTAAATTATTTTTTACCCGGTGGTGAATTTCCTTTAGCAGTGTTTCTTTTTCGGAAAGCGATTTTTCGATTAATTTATTTTGTCTTTTTATCCTTCGGTTTAACCGAAAAAGATAGAGGAGAAATAACAGGATTATTCCCAGACCGGCCAATAAGATATAGTTCCGGTTTTGGATGCTTTTAATTTTTACCTGGGCCAATTCTTTTTCAGAATTCGCAAGTTCAAGTTCCTGTTGAGTTCTTTCCGTTTTATATTGAAATTCCAGCTGGTTTATCTGGCTGGTAATATCGTCTTTAAAGAGTGTGTCGTGTAGTACATGGAATTGTTCTAAATGATCGAATGCCAGTTCAATTTGCCCCATCTTCTTATATGCCAGATAAAGTGAATTATGCAATTCTGACAAATCTCTTTTTGAACTGACTTCGCTTGTTTTTAAAATGCCTTCCAGCAGATCGATCCCTTTTTGATTTTCATCTAGGTCCAGGTAGATGTTTCCTAACAGATCTTGAGAGTAAGTGACCAGGCTTCGCGCTCCAATGTCTTCAGCACTGGCAAGCGCTTTAAGGCAGTAGGGTAGGGCTTTGCCAGGCCGGCCTTGTTTTCGGTATATGTTGGCAATATTATTTCTGTCGTAGATCAGTCCGTACTCATAGCCCACTCTGTCATCTAAGTCCAGACATTTCTCAAAATAATGCAGCGCACTGTCCAGATCCTCCTTTTTTTCAAACACCAAACCAATATTGCTGAACGCAATCGATGTTTCAATCGTGTCCTTTAGTGCCTGAGCGATTTGCAGGGCTCTCAGATGGTATTTTTTTGCATCCTCGAGTCGCTCCAGTTCGGTCAGAATGGCCCCCAGTTTAGAAGTCGTGCGAATGATTCCCATTGAATCATTTAGGGATTCGTACAAATGCAATGACTCTGTCACAGCAGTCATACTCTTCGACCAAAGTCCCTGGTCTGCATAAAGGTTAGCCCTCGCCATCTGTACTACGGCCAACCTTACGGTATCCTTCCGTTCAAGTTGAAAATTATAATACATCCGGAGAAATGAATCACTCGGGGCATAGTGACCCAGGTTCTTTTCAATAATACCCTTATAGTAAAACCAGACATCTTGCCTGTAGGTCTGACCACGCCGATAAAAATGATCGTTTATTCGGTTTAAAATTTCTGATGACAGAGATGGTTCAATTCGGGCTAATTCCCAGGACTTATCCAGAAAGAAGTCTATTCGCAGGGTGTCATTTGCTTTCTCAAGTCCTTCCTGCCAAAGAAGTTCAATTTCCTGAGTGAAGACCGACCTGCTAAGAGAGATCAGGGACAGCACCACCAATAAGCCTCGAAGCCGGATCATCTAGTTAAGGTTCTGTGGAGACACTTCAATAACACGGCTACCTCTTCCGTTGGAAGCGAAGGCCCTGATTTTTACAATTGCTATGTTTTCCGCCAGTTTTACCGGTTGCTTAAATAGATCAGAGTCGGGTGTGGGTTCAGTGCCATCGGTGGTATAACGTAGCTCCAAACCGGGGAATTCACTGTTGGCATAAAGCGTCCCACTAACAATTTGTGCTCCGGGAGGACTGATTCGATAAGTGTATCCTCCCTGTAAATAGTCAAGGCGTGGCAATTCCATCTTACCAACCCGATTGGCAAAGTCCGACCAGTCGTGATTGATTTGTTCTTTGATCATGGATTGATCCGTCATCCCTGCCCAGTCCGGTTTTCTGGCCCAGGCCCTTTCAGCTAGTCCAAGAAGTTTGGGCAGTAACATGTACTCCGCTCTTTCGGTGCTTTTGATGGTTTCCGACCACAATGCTCCCTGAATTCCGATAATATTTTCTTCTGCGGCTGGTTTCAGAGCCACCCGGTCTTTTGCCAGTTCCAGACCGTTGATCGGATTCCCTAATTCATCTTCTGTGATACTTAGAAATATGTTGGAAGGTGTAAGTTCAAATGCATTTTTGGTATCGATATAACCGGCCCAAAATAATCCCGGCTCTTCTGGTTCATAGGTATATGCCAGGTCAAAGTACAGGTTACTGGCATTGCACATCACCACTTCATACCCAAGGTTTGCCAATTGATAAGCCATGTCTTCGCCGCCACCACCCACAATGGCGTTCCATGCATAGGAAACAACTCCTTTGTTGAGAAAATCCGGATTGGGTATGTTTCCCTCCGGCAGATGCTTGAGAGTTATCTCCTCCCAGCCCCCAATTTTAAGTCCGTATTTAGCGGCAATGTCCAGATAGCGGCTGACAAAGTAGGGATGCAGGTCACTTGTGGATTCCACGCCGGGTTCATGCTCCATAAACCTTTGACATTCCGGGGATTTGGTCCAGGCCCCGTGTGGCACTTCATCACCACCGGTATGAATCAGGTTTAGAGGGGCTCCCGCTTCCTCATACATTGACACCAGTTCTGAGATCACTTTGGCCAGAAACGTATAGGTGGATTCTTTGCATACGCAGATTACATTATCTGAGTAGTTCTGGGCTGAAGCATATTGAGAAGCATCTTCCAGATCAGTAAGCAGATATGCTGTAGCCTCGGAGTCTTTTCCCTCTTCCATCAAACGCTGATATCGGTTTAACATGGCGATAATGGCTGCCCGCGCATGGCCGGGTCCATTGATTTCAGGAATTACCTCGATATGATTGTTCGTTGCATATTTCAACAGTTCGATATACTGTGCTCGTGTATAAAAGCCGGTACCGGTGCTGATGGATGGATCAGCCTCGCCTCCTGATCCGTAAGCCGGGGGTAGCAGGGCATAGGCGTCAGCACTATATCCGCGAAAACTCCCAATCTCCGTGAGCTCAGGAAGTCCGGGGATTTCCAATCTCCACCCTTCATCATCGGTAAGATGAAAATGGAGCTTATTTAGCTTGTACATCGCCATGACATCAATGATCTTCTTTATCTCGGATACCGGTTGAAAATTTCGGGCAACATCCACATGTTGGCCTCTGTATTTAAATCTTGGTGCATCGGTGATTTTTAATTTAGGCAACGTGATTTGATCCGAGCTGCTCATGAATGCAGCCGGTGGGATCAGTGATTTGAGACTTTGGATACCATAAAAGACACCGGCTGGCCCTCCACCGGTGATGATAATTCCATCGCTATCTATCGACAACGTATATCCTTCCGGTCCCGGGATTCTTCCGGAAATATCCGTCTTCAGGTGGATTGCGGGATCAGATTGGCTTTGAGTTGAAACGGCATCCTTCAAAACTACACTTAGGAGCTTTTCCATGTGTCTGCCCTCCCTTTCCAGGCCCGGTTCAAACTGGATCTGAGCACCTGCAATCAGTGTGTAGTCTCCAGTGCCATATTCGATTTTTTGTGGAGTGGGAAGGACCGGGTTTAATTTATCCAGTGGAGTGTCCTTGATTTTTTCATAAATACGATATCGTTTCTCAGCAGAATAGTGTAGCGGTTCCGGAACACCCTGGTTACTAAATGACAGGGACTGAGGTACAGGCTCTTGTACATATTTGGTCACATTATGCACCTTTCCATCGGCGGACACGAAAAATAATCCATGCGGTGTGTGGGTATTTTTAACCATTCCGACCGGCCACTGATAAGTTATTGCTTGCGATTCCCCTGCCGGGATCTCCGGAAATGAATCAAGGGTTGATATCCTATACAGATCTCCACCCATAGGACTTATGTCGTACATCATTTCAGCCTTTGCAGGAAGATAAAATGAAGTAGGAAACTGATTGAAAAATAATTTCCATCCGGTGGGGATGGGAATGCTGCTTTCATTGGTGATAATGAATTCTGAGGTCCGTTTATTATCTCCCTCCACTGCATCGTCTTTCAACTGCCAGGTGACGGTTATCCGATCTTCATCCGGCCAATTGTGTGAATCAGTCGGTATGTCAGTGCAGGAAAATAGTAGCGAGAGACCACATAATAAGGTTGGGATACGCATAATCATCTTTAGCTTGTCTCACAAAAATGAGCAATTTTCGGAGATTAGGTGGCAATCTGGCCAAGCATTCGAACACGCTCTGCCATTCAGTCCAATATCCGGCGAGATTCAGTTCGGATCGTAAAATCTGATAAACTGAATTAACATATAATTAATAACCATAAAGTGAGTTGGTTGTCA
>JAGQWZ010000067.1 GCA_020436835.1 Saprospiraceae bacterium
AAATTCGCAACATCACTATATCGCTCAAATTGCCTCCCGCTTCCCTTATGGCAATTTCCAGATTGTCCAGCGACTTTCTGGTTTGCCCCGCAAGATCATTAATCCCGGATACATTCAGATTTTCATCCCAGGCAACCTGACCGGAAATAAAAACAATTCTACCGGGATCAGAAATAGCTACCTGGGAAAACCCAAATTGTTTCGAATTGAATAAAGTTTGCGGATTTATGGTTTTCTTTTTCATTTTCAAGCGTTTAGATCAGGGATTGGATTGATCATCCGCTTCTGGTCTTATAAGTGATGGAGTCGATCCGTGGCATAATCAATCTTCAGGAATAGAATTCCAATACTTCCTTTGCTCTGCGGGTCACGAAATCATTCGGTTTATTTACGGCTCCAATACTGGTGATCAGATTATTGAATTGTCTTTCCAGATGCCATTCTTCTCCCGCTTGCTTCTTGGATTTTAATAGTTCAACGGCGCAATTAATTTTATCTGATTTTACTTTTTCCCGTTTTAACAACCACAGGATCTCAAGGAAATCACTTTTGTACATATTTGGAAAAGTAAGCTTATCCATACTTTTGATCATTATTTTTCCTTCCTTATGTGAGCTGAAACAGACCTTGTGTAAAAGTACGAAACGAATACATCGATCTAGTAGGTCCTTAATTTCCTTTGTTCGTTGCTCGATCGGAATAAATGAAATGCCTTTCAGTAATTTAGTAATTCCCCAGTAACAACTGTGTTTTCCATAGCAACTGGTATTGGTACAAAATGCATTTTTTTCAACCAGATAATTGCCGTCATCAAATCTTTGGTATTTAAAGAAGAATTTCAAAGCCTGCATACTTTTTTTCCCGGGTGAGCCATTAAAATAGCAGTCAAGATAGATCATGTTACCATTCAGGCAAGGGATCGGAAAATGATCTTCCTTCAGTGTGAATATGCCATGTTCAGGATCGAAAAAGTGTTTTTGCAGGACCTTGAGAGGTGTTTTTACCCTGGCGTCTTCCGCATCAAGGCCCAGGTCGGCAAGCAAAATCAAGGTCCAGAGCGTGGCTTTGAAATTTGGTACATAATGGAGGTAGTCCGGGTAGTATTTATGCTTTTCCGGTAGTAATTTCCAGAAGCCATCGTCATCCTGTGCCGAAAAAATCCTGGCTATAATTTCCTGTTGTCTGGTCATTGTTTAAATGGTATGCTGGCCCGGGATTTGCTACTCTCAATGCTCCTTTAAGATAGGACTTATGCATGAGTGTAGCAATAGGAACCTAGGCTCTCAACACTGGAAAAGATTTTGCTGGAAGATCAACTTGCCGATTCGGGATACCCCCTGGTGATAGGTGGAATCGGTCGCTACCCGAAAGCGGATGGAGAATTCGGACCATTACTCATTTTACGCTTTCTATACTTTCGGAAAAAATATTCTGTGGTCAGGGCGGCGGCAAAGGTGACCATGCTGCTGTAGAAGGCTATTCGCTGGGTATTCCATTGATATCTCATTAATGCAATGAAAATGACGGTAAGAATAAGTAGATTTATTATGAGCACAGTTTTGTTCCCTCCATATTGTTTCCGGAGCTTAAAATGGGAAATAATTACAAAAACATATATGACTGTGACGACTGTACTGGTCATTGAAGCAATAGCTCCCAAATCAAAAAGCAAGGCGAATAAAAGACCCAGTCCCGCCGAAATATATAAACCTTCGGTAGATTTGAACCAGGTTTTTCTTTCGAATGTTTCCGGTAGTTCACCATCCTTTGCCAGGGAGTAGGCGATATTTGCACCACCGTATATCGTGGCATTGAGCGCGGAAGAAATGGAAAACAAGGCACCGACGGTGATCAGAATAAATCCAAAATTACCCAGGAATGGTCTGGCTGCGATCGCTAAGGCATTTTCCTGTGCTTTAATGATTTCCGGAAGCGACAGATTGCCGATGGTTACTAAAGAAATGAGGATATAGAAGACCATCACGAAAAATATACTGATAAATATGGCCAGCGGAACATTCTTTGCCGGATTTTTTATATTCTCCGATGCATTGGTAACCAGGCCGAACCCCATATAAGAGAGGAAAAATATAATGGAAGCATTAAATAAACCGCTAGTGTGGCTGAGGTCAAAACCGGGCTTTGTCATGTCCCAATTGATGGTCATAAATCCTCCTAAAATGAAGACAAGTAAAATGGATAATTTTACCAGTACGATATAAAATTCCGCTTTTCCCACTGCCTTACTCCCGACGATATTTAAAGCAGTAAAGAATAAAATGACCAGTACTTCCACGATACCGGTATTCAGCGTAGTCGCTTCTACATGAATAAAAGGGAGCAGGTAGCCGGCAAAGCCCTTCACAAATAGAGAAATTGAAATAACATAGGTTAACCACATCAGAATACTCAGGGCACCGGTGACCAGACTGTCACCCAGTCCTTTGAGAATAAAGGCGATGGGCCCTGCATTGGAAATTATTTTTCTTCCTAAAATGGAATAAGAATATGCTACTACCAGGGCATAAAGTCCAGAGAGGATAAATGCTTCCGGCAAATCATTTCCCGCAATTTTAGCTCCCAGCCCAAATATTGAAAAAATGCTGGCACCGATCATGGTGCCCACGGCCATCGAAATGACCTCTATGAGGCTTAACTTCTCACTCTTTCCCATCCTTTGGTTTTAATTCCATGTGCGGCAGTATTTGCTGCTCAATAGTTCGCGGCTATACATTCAATTTACTTCTGCCGGAGTTTTAAAAGGTTGTGGTTTCATTTCATTGAAGCAACTGATACTGCGTTGTCCCTCCCTGTCTTCAAAGAAAGCAACCACATAGTGATCATAACAATCAAGATTTGTCAGGTCACCAAACATATGCCCCATATAGGGGATTACAATATGCTGGCAATTAGATAAGCTACTGGCGATTTTAGCTCCGGTTTCCGGAGGTAGGGTAGGATCCATATTTCCGGAGAGGATAAGTGTTTTAATGTCAGAGACTACGGGTGCATAATGCGATGCCTCCACTATCTCTACCGGCCAATGGTCACAGGCTTGCTTTCGGGTTTGGTAGATATAATCACCTAAAAATGATTCCCGTTCCACCACTTCGTAATTTGTCGTTGCCCGGGCAATATCCTCACTGCAGATATTGGATAACCACATACCATCTGCAAATACATAGCTGGTATCGGTACTGGTTACGTTCATTGCTTCTAACAATGGGGTATAATTTTCGCCATAGGCTGCGTGTACGAGATATGGTATCTGTATATAGTCAAAATCATTGTAGAGCATACTGGCAATCTTTGCTGCAACGGGAGGCCATGACATATCAATCAGGTAAGTGGAATCATTGGCGATCAATTCGTGTTGCACGGTTCCTTTTTTAAATCGCTTCATTAGATCTTCAAATTCCTGGTTTAGATCAGGATAATGAGCATGGCAGGAACTATCCTGCCGGCAATTTTCGAAAAGTATATCCAAAGCCCGTTGACTGTATCGTCCCCGCCGGGAGAGGTAGTCGATTTCTGGTGCATCCGGAGCGTGTAGTACCACGCTGTGAATAGATCCCGGATAGCGGTCCATGTACTGTAAAGCTACTTTGCCTCCAAAAGAGATGGCTAATAAGTTGATCTTTTCATAACCAAGCCAGCGGCGAACCTCTTCCAGATCCTCGACAATGTATTTGGTCTGGTAAAAGTTAAAATCAACCGAATCCCTGAGCGTTTCCAGGCAAGCATCCAACTCACTCTTACGATATGGATCTTCAAAATATTCCTGTGGAGAATTTTTTGACTGGATTGCCAAACAGTTCAGGGGACTTGATTTTCCGGTACCCCGCGCATCCACATAAACGATATCGTGGTAGCGCCGGTAATTAGTGTCTTCTTCCGTATAAAAATACGACTGATGCGAGACGCCAACTCCGGGACCACCTTCAATCATAAAGATGGGTTCCTTCAGACTATCTCTGACCAGAGCGGGAGTGACAGCCACATATAGATTGATTTTTCTCCCTTTCCGGGTAATCCTGTTTTCATAAACCGGGAAAGTCCCCACCAAAAGGGAGTCGTCATAATCCTCCGGCTGATAGTAGATTAACCGGTCAAAAATGTCATGACTTCTTTTCTCCGTAGAACATGCCCATAGGATGGCAGTCAGAAACAGATAACTTAAAAATAATTGCGAGTTCATAGTATTTTATGGCGATGACGGTGACTTGAAACCTCTGATCATAAGCCAGATTGCCAGAAACAGTTCATTCAGAATCATCGGGGCGAGGAGCACATCCAATAGGGTAGAATTAATTCCAAACAATCTCAGGATGGTAATAATCAATAATAATAAGGCTGCGACTAACCCCCATACCGAAATGAATTCCGGAACTACTTTAGTGCGGTATAATAAAATATAGAAGAAAATTGCTCCGGAAATAAAAAAGTAAATATGAATGTCGCTATAAATCCGGTCACGCCAGGGTTCCAGGGAAGAAATAAGAAGAAGAAAACCACCAGCGATCATGAGCATGCCTTCGCCCAATCTCGAAATCAGATATAAATAATTTAAAGTCCGGTTATTGGGAGTTTGAAATAAAGGAAACAGAAGCAATGGGATCCCAATGACAGCCAGGCCGCTGAGGATGTCGGTTACAAAACCAAGTGCTTTGTTTTGGGTCAGAGGATAGATAAGCATACTGTAAGCAAGGATAATAAGAACACCGACCATTGTGGCCCTGCGTTTAGGCACCATATCTGAAATCATTTTCATTGCTAAAATTTACCCCTTCCCGGGGATACAGGTGCGGGGTTGTTTTCCCTCTGAGAATAATCCGTCCTCAATTTCACCTTGCTTTCGTCAATCTTAAATATACTGATGATATTGAAAAGAGGACCTGTTTCGTCTCCGCTTTTCTGACCTGCAACCGAGGCAAGACCGATTGTTTCATCCGAAAATGTCACTCCCCCCATGAACCCTTTACTGTTAAAAACACATGATTTGTGGGAGAGAAGCAGGACGGGGCATATGTCAGCTAGGTGAATGAAGACCGATACGATTTCCTTCGGAATCCAGGAACAAAGCGTAGAATCCGCTTTCATCCGCATGCGCACTCTTGGGAACGATAATTTTTCCCCCGTTTTCAGCAATTCTATCCAGAATTGATTGAAGATCATCACCTCCGTTTAAATAGACTGTCACTCCTTGCGGTGATGGTTCATATCCTTCTCCTTGCACGATCACACCCGCTACTGCTTGATCTTCGTAAGGTAAAATGCCCATTCGCATTCCCGGCATCTCTATTTTTTCAATTTTTAGATCAAGAATTTTTTCGTAAAAACTGATGGCTCGCGATATGTCTGTTGCCGGAATTTCGAAAATGGCAATATAACTGTTCATATTCATTGGATTTTTATGAAGTACAGAATTACTGGTAGTCGATGGTTGTACGATTCCTTTGACACTGAAGGCCACCAGGAGCACCGTGATAATTATGGCTGTGCCTGAATTTTTCACTGACATTGCTTTTACCTGCAAATTTAGGCCGGTGCCATAGGTGAAAATTGTAAAAATGCGACAATTTATTCAGTGGAATAAAGCAGGGAAGAGAGCGCAAACCGCTCGTCGGCAAAGAATTGTTTAGGGCTGACACCGGTAAAATCTTTAAAGTCTTTGATGAAGTGAGCCTGGTCATAGAAATCACTTTCAAAGCCAACATCGGTTAGGGTTCTGTTGCTATCGAGCATTGTTTTTAAAGTCTTTTGAAACCGGATGGCCCGGCAAAGCTGTTTTGGACTGGTGCCGACCTGTCCGATAAATTTTCGCTCTAAGTTTCTTCGCTGACCCGGGTTGTCTTTAAGGATTTCTTTTATACTTACAGTGCCATCCGTCTGTAGTATTTTATCTATCATTGAAATTACCAGATTCTCGATATCGGTTGTTTCCCTTAAAATTTCGTAGAGAAAATTTTGAATAATAGCGATTCTTGCAGCGGTATCTTTCGCCCGGTTAATTTCTGATTCGATCAGTGCAACTTTATTTTGATCAAATAAAAATTTCAGGTCGGTGTCCTTGTCGGCCAGATCACGCATGGCTGTTTTTGTGAAGTAAGAAAAACATCCGGGGTGAAAGCGGACGGCAAATGTTTCCACTGCACCGGCCGGCTGAATCCACATGGGTTTGGTGATGAGTCCGAGGATAAATGAACGGGGTTGTAACTGGTATTCATCATTCGGCAAAATCCGGAAGACCTCATCGCCAAGGTTAAAGATCATGTCCATACAACCATCGGAAAGTACCTGTTGCCTGTCCTTTGGTACTTCTTTGGGAATTTTCAGCGTCCAATAGCATTTGACCAGGGCTCCCAGGTCCTCATCAGGCGGATAGGTAAGGTATTCCATTAGGAAGGTGTTCTTTTATTCAAACAGTTCGAAAATATATTCTACTTACTGAGGTATTTCTCTTTTATAAAGGCATAAAATTCTCTTTCCAATGCCCGGGTAGAAAGGTCAAGGCTTTCTTTAATATCTCCGTTATTTTTCAATAGTGACAGGACTTTTGCCCAATCCCATTTTTCCACAATAAATTCGATGATAGAATAGCCAAGCTGGTATTGCAATTCAGCCTGGCCATTGATTTCTCTTAGGGAAGGGAATTTTTCCTTTTGTAAATATTCGAGCTGCTCCAGATGATCCCATTGACAACAACCTTTGTAAAGCGCCACCCCTTCCCACAGCCATTTTGGGATCAGATTAGGGTCACCGGCTATGTTCCAGTGGAGTATGTGTACATACTCATGGATCAGAAGGTCATCTGAA
>JAGQWZ010000633.1 GCA_020436835.1 Saprospiraceae bacterium
AGGGTTGGCGGAAACATCCATGTCGCAGATTGCAAAACAGGCAAAAGTATCCCCGGCTACGATCTATATCTATTTTAAAAACAAGGAAGATTTACTAAAGCAGCTATATCTCCGGATACAGCGAGAAGCGAGTCAAAGTATTTTCACTGGATATGAAAGTTTCCTGCCCCTGGATGAAAGTTTTACAATTCTGTTACGGAAGGCCTATCAGTATTTCTTACGTAAACCCGAACACTTTGCTTTTCTGGAACAGTGTTCAAACTCACCTCTGATCGAAAAAATAGATAAATCGGAAATACAGGATTACTTTGAACCACTTTTCCATCTTTTCACTCGGGGCAAACAGAATAAGATCATCAAAGATCTTCCTAATGAAATGTTACTCTCTTTTACCTTCTATCCGATAATGCAACTGGTAAAATATCATCAGTCAGGAAGACTGCGACTGGAATACAGTGAGTTGGAGGCTACCTTGAAGATGGCATGGAACAGCATTAAGAGAGACCGGGAGGTGGGAAGTTTCAGTAAATTTCTCTGAGACAAAGCTACGCCCTGCACGTCTTTTGCATTTGGATATGTTGCCTGCATCCTCTTGAATATATGCATGACCAGTAGGAGAAAATTTATCTTTGTGGCATGATATATTTATCAGTCGAGAAATTATCTAAAAACTTTCCCGAACAGCCCCTATTCAGCGAGTTAACCTTTGGCATTTATAAGGGTGAAAAAATCGGTCTGATCGCTAACAATGGGAGTGGAAAGTCTACATTAATCCGGATCCTGGCAGGACTTGAGGAGCCAGATAGGGGCAAGATCCACCTTACAGAAGGGCTTACTTTGGGAGTACTCGAACAAGAGCCTGAATTTCCGGAAGGGCTGACCGTCAGTCAGGTAATCGAAGAAGCTCATACTGGCATCCGGTCCTTGATCGCCGAATACAACGAATTGCTTCATCAACATGATAATTCCATTGAATCAAATCAGCGGCTGGCAGCGTTATCGGCACAGATGGAAGTCCATAATGCATGGGATTATGATCGCGATCTTAAGTCGTTTTTGACCAGATTTGAGATTAACGATCTAGATCAGATCGCTGCCTCCTTATCTGGTGGTCAGCGTAAAAGGATAGCCCTGGCTATTACGCTCTCCGCGCATCCGGATCTGATCATCTTGGATGAGCCAACCAATCATTTGGATATTGAAATGATAGAATGGTTGGAAAACTATCTCGATTCCTCCAGTATTACCCTGCTGATGGTTACCCACGACCGTTACTTTCTGGATAAAGTGTGTAATCAGATATTGGAGCTTCACAACGGAAAACTGTACCGTCATCAGGGTAATTATGCATATTTCCTTGAAAAGAAAGCGGAACGCGAGTTGATTTTTGACCGTGAAGTCGACAAAGCAAAAAGTTTATTAAAAGGCGAATTAGAATGGATGCGTCGCACACCTCAGGCCAGGACTACAAAAGCCAAGGCACGAATTGATGCATTCTATAATCTGGAAGAAAAAGCCAGCAACCGGCAGACAGATCCAAATCTCAACCTCTCCGTAAAGATGAACAGAATAGGGGGGAAGATCATGGAGCTGAAAAGCGTTTCGAAGAGTTTTGACGGTAATGTATTATTAAAAAATTTCACCTATACATTTCGCAAAGGAGACCGGGTCGGAATCGTGGGGCCAAATGGATCGGGGAAAACCACGTTCCTTAACCTCCTCACTGACCAATTAAATCCTGATTCGGGAAAAATAAATCGAGGCGAAACTGTGGTCTTTGGATATTATACACAGTCGGGCATACAATACAAAGAAGAGGAGCGGATCATCGATTTTATCAAAGGTTTTGCGGAATATATAACACTCTCCAATGGAGTAAAACTTTCAGCCAGTCAGTTTCTACAGCATTTTATGTTTCCACCTGAAATGCAGTACAAACCCATCTCGAAGTTGAGCGGTGGAGAAAAAAGACGTCTTTACCTGATGACCGTGTTGATCAGGAATCCGAATTTCTTGATACTTGACGAGCCCACCAATGATCTGGACCTACTTACGCTGAACAAATTGGAAGAGTTTCTTGAATCTTACGCCGGCTGTTTGGTTCTGGTGTCGCACGACCGATATTTTATGGACAAGCTGGTTGACCATCTTTTTATTTTCGAAGGAAATGGTAGTATCAAAGATTATAATTCAACCTACACCGAATACCGTCTCACTCAAAAACTTGCTTCTGAGACTGGGAATTCAAATAATGAAGAGGAAAAAAGGACGAAGAAGCCTTCCAACCGGTAAAAAAATGAGTTGCGGAAATTAGAAAGAGAAATC
>JAGQWZ010000068.1 GCA_020436835.1 Saprospiraceae bacterium
CAGGTGTTTATCTACGAAGGTGATAATGACATAAGCTCGGGAAAGACCAGGGACGAAATTCTGGAAGACACCAAAATGGTTCTTGATAAAATATGGTCAAGTGATCCGGAGACCGAAATTGTACTCATTTCTCCAAAACCAAGTGTGGCAAGATGGAACCTGAAAGAACAATATCTTGCATTGAATACAGCGCTGAGTGATCTGGCAGAAGATCATGAAAATCTACGCTTTGCCGATGTATGGCATCCGGCATTGGATGAAAATGGTATGGTTATGAAAGACATCTTTATTCAAGATAATCTTCACATGAACCAGAAGGGGTATGCAATCTGGGAAACTACCATCAAGCCGTTTCTCAAGGATTGTAAATGATCCGCAAGAAGATTCCCGGAGTTTTGCTTCTTTACCGCCGGGAAGTATGCGGGTCCTGTAGTGTAGACCAGCTCATATGGGATTACAATAATTTTCGTTATTCTAGTACGACAGCAGACATTTAGCACCTACCGACATGAAACAAATTCCAAGAATTAGGTCACTCCTATGTATCCACTTTGTTCTGGCTTCCCTGATCATCAATGCCCAGATGACGACGCGATGGAAGGTTCCGGTCTCTGACCTGGAAGGATCTACCTTAGAGAATGCCCTATCCGGAGGATTTAATAGTCCTCAGTTTTCCGCCATTTTTCTTGATGGAGATACGCTGCAAGATCTGTTTGTGTTTGACCGGAGCGGCTGGAAAATCCTGACCTATGTGGCAGATCCCGGATTTTCTTCCGGGTATCGCTATGCTCCGGAATATGAGATGAGCTTTCCGGAATTGCAGGAGTGGGCACTGCTTCGGGATTTCAATGGGGACAGCATCATGGACATTTTCAGCTACTCAACCACAGGAGTTCCTGGCATAGATGTTTACCAGGGAATGCGGGACCAGGATCAAATCACCTTTGTCAAAAAAGTGTTCAATAATCCGGTGGGTGTCATCGGCTATCCTACCGCAAGTGGAGCCGTCACCAATGTCTACGTGGCTGCTACGGATATCCCGGCACTAGATGATATAGACAGCGATGGAGATCTGGATATACTAACGTTCCAATCTGATGGCACAAAACTGTACTACTATCGCAATATGGACATCGAACGCGGATTACCGGCAGGCAGTTTTGACTTTGTACTGGAAGATAAATGTTGGGGAAAAATGGTCGAGAGCTTCAATACCAATGAGGTGATTCTTTCGATGGACTCATTAAATTGTCCCGGAGTATTACAGAATGCCCGGCTGCATAGCGGCTCTACAGTGACAACTTTCGACTCAGATCACGATGGAGATATGGATTTATTACTGGGCGATCTCACCTATGAAACTATGCTCTTCCTTGAGAATGGAGGGTCAGCAGAAACATCCTGGATCATTTCACAGACGTCGAATTTCCCCAGTGTCGAGACCCCGATTGCAATACCGTATTTTCCGGCTGCCTACTTTCTGGATATTAACCACGATGGTCTTCCGGATCTGGTCGTTACACCCAACGAAAAGGATTCAAAAGAGAATGTGGATCAGGTATGGTATTATTCCGCCCAGGGTCAGGGCACATTCGAGAGAAAAACAAGAGCCTTCATTAATGAGGAAATGCTGGACTTTGGCACTGAAGCCAATCCTTGTTTTCTGGACTTCAATGGAGATGGATTGACCGACATTTTGGTCGGTAGCCGGTTTCATCGTAACTACGATGCGACCCATCCTTCGCAACTGTTCCTGTTCCAGAATATTGGCACTGCTGCTATCCCAGAATATCAGCTTGTCGATGAAGATTGGTTGGCACTTTCTACCATGATGATGGAAGACCTGGATGCGCTTTTCCCCACGATGGTGGATATCGATGGGGATGCGGACCAGGATATGGTGATTGGCAACAAGTTTGGAAAACTCATCTATATCGAAAATGCCGGGATTGAAAATGGTCCCTTTGAGATGGGAGCACTGGAATATCCATGGTTTGATATTGATGTAGGGTTTAGCAGTGCTCCGGCCTTTGCTGATATCGATGGAGATGGTGTCATGGATATGCTTATCGGAGAAGAAAGAGGAACCATCAACTATTTTCATAATCTGGGCAGTATCAATGCACCTTTCTTCGAACCGGATCCTCAGTCAGCAGAGAATGAAGAAGAATTCGGAGGGATTGATGCCAGGCAAAACAACGCCGTCTTTGGGATGTCAGCTCCCCAGGTATTTCATAGCCAGGATACAACCCTCCTGTTGGTTGGTACCAACTTCGGAAATATGCTACTCTACGATATAACGAATGTCCAGCCAGATGATGTGCTGTTGGCTTTGGACGATCATCCGGTGGCGCAGCTCCGGGACGGTGCCAGGTCCAAACCGGCTTTATCGGACATAGACCATGATGGATATCTGGATTTGGTTATTGGCACCGGAAGGGGCGGCATCAATCTGTATCATAGTCCATTCCGCACCAGTCAGATGGTACCTGTGCGGGAAATCGATGACCCGTCCCTGGTAAACATGTATCCGAATCCGGCATCAAAAGTGATCTTTATTCGCAGTAGCGATTTATCAATAAAAAACATTCGATTGGTCAATGCAAGTGGGCAAAAGGTCTACCAATGGTCGGGGATAGCTTCGGATCTTGAAATTAATATCTCGGATTACACACCTGGTTTATACTATGCGACGATCATTACCGACCAGGGACTGGTGGTTAAACCCTGGCTAAAGATGTAGTCCATGAGAAAAAGATTTCAGCAGGAAAGTGCCATTGAGACTAGTTCCTGGCGCCAAATATCAGACTGCCTATCCGAACCATAGTACTACCTTGTTGCAAGGCAATTTGGTAATCACCGGACATTCCCATCGAAATTTCTCTAAAGGAGGTCTCCTCTTCAAAATACCTCGATTTGAGATGATCAAAAATCTCCTTAAGTCTATTGAACTCTGCGGAGATTTGTTTTTCGTCGTCCACAAAACTTGCCATTCCCATGACGCCGGCGATTTCCAGGTGGTGCCAATTTTTTGCCAGCATCTCTTCCACAAACTGATCGATTTTATTCGTCTCGATCCCAAATTTTGTCTCTTCCTCCGCTATTCGAATCTGTAACAGGACCGGAATCCTGCGATCATTCCTGGCAGCTTGTTTATTGATCTCCTTGGCTAATTCCAGCGAATCGACAGAGTGGATCATGCCGATAAATGGAGCAATATATTTGACCTTGTTACGCTGCAGATGACCAATCAAATGCCATTCTATATCCTCCGGGAGAAGATCAACTTTCGCCATCAACTCCTGTACCCGGTTCTCCCCAAATATCCTTTGTCCCAGATCATAAATCTTTCGGATGTCTCCAACCGGCTTGGTTTTAGATACGGCAACCAAGCGTGCGTTAAATGGTTTTAATTCCTGAAGGATTTGCGCTATCAAGAGTTCAATTCTTTTTATCTACCTGCGGAAAAATATATTTTCACAGTTTGCAAAGGTACAAATTGGACAGTCCCGGCACAGTGAATGCAGCTTAAAACTCGGGAAAGCGAGCCGGGAGTGACTTTAATGTGAAGTATGGATCGGAATCAGCACCGGCAATCATTTTCAATTCATCCCTATCAGATATTTGTTTATTTACTGATAGGCGCTATCACCGTATTGTTTTTAAGCCTGACTGTGGCCTATCTCTATACAAGAGTTCAACATGGGCTTTCCCCGCTGAAAGTACCCGTCATCTTTATTTTCAACACGTTTATCCTATTGGCGTCCTCATTTTGCCTGATCAAAGCAAAAAGGGCATATAAGGATGACAACACAGGGTTCTATAAGAAGATGTTGTTGGTCACCATTGTGCTCAGTATTTGCTTTATGATAAGCCAGGCTTATGGGTGGTACCGCCTGTTTCAGTCCAATTTACCTTTGGGAGTCAACAACGGAGTGTCCTATGTGTATTTGATATCAGGCGTTCATTTCGCTCATATCCTGGCAGGTATGCCATTTCTGATAGGATTTTATCGAGCTGCAAGGATAAGAATGGTTGAACCGGTAAGTGTTCTGCTCTATTTCAGTGACCCCGAAAAAAAGACCAGACTGCAATTGCTCACTCTATACTGGCATTTTCTTGATATCCTGTGGATATATCTCGTAGTTTTTTTCTGGCTAAATTATCTACTCAGTTGAGGGATATCGACTACCAATTATCACGGATCATTTTGTAGCTCTTGCGTACAAACCGGCGATATTTCTTGTAGTAGTCTTTGTAGTAGCTCACACTATTAGAGACACCCTGCTGCTGAGTCAGTGCATCATCACGGACATCTTGTCCGGGTAAGAATCCCTGCTCTTTCATCCACAAATCATTGAATATTTTACTGAGATATCGACTTCCGTGATCGGATAACAAGATGACTACTACATCATCCTCAGTCAGCTGATCCTTCATCTGATAGACGGCCTGAAGCGCAGCACCGCTGGAATAGCCGACAAACAAGCCTTCTTCCTTAGCCAACTCTCTTACTTTAAGGGCAGCATCCTTGTCGCTTACTCTTATAAATTCGTCAATCACCGAAAAATCGACATTGGCAGGAATGATGGTCTTTCCCAGGCCTTCGATCCGGATAGGTTTAATGACACTGCGATCATACACTCCTGTTTCATGAAATTTCTTGAGGACAGATCCATAGCCATCTACAGCGATGACCCTGATATCCGGATCTTGCTCTTTCAGGAATCTACCCGTGCCACTAATTGTCCCACCGGTACCGGCGCAACAAATAAAATGGGTGATCTTCTTACTGGTTTGCGTCCAAATCTCGGGACCGGTGGTCAGATAATGAGCCTCCATATTATCTGTATTAAAATTCTGATTCAGATAATATGAATTGGGTATCCGATCCCTGAGGGATTTTGCCTGGCTGTAGTACGATCGAGGATCTTCCGGTGTCACATCGGCCGGACAAACGATTACCTCTGCACCGAGGGCTTTCAGCGCTTGAATTTTTTCTTCACTAGCCTTACTGGTGATCGTCAGAACACATTTGTAACCTTTAATGGCACAGATCAAAGCCAGGCTAAAACCGGTATTGCCCGAAGTGGCTTCGATGAAAGTACAACCAGGTTTTATCTTCCCTGCCTGTTCTGCTTTCGCTACCATATATCTAACAATGCGATCCTTGGCTGAAAGTCCCGGATTATAAGCTTCAACCTTTGCCAATACGGTTGCCGGTATATCCTTTAGATTTTGAAGTTTGACGAGGGGGGTGTTACCAATTGTTTCCAGTACGTTGTCTATGTACATATTGCAGCTCTGATTTTAATTGGTCCTGAAGCAAGGGTAATAACAATCGCGGAGTAAAGGTCTGTATTTTCTTTGAATTTTCCACTATAAAAGAAGTGGATAAGGATCGGCTCTGAACTGATTTTCATCACTGCCGATAGCCAACTTAACTTTTATTCATCACCTGTAATTAAATGACTTTCAACTATTTCCCTCAATTTTGCCTCAGAATAACATATCGACTTCAATACTTTTCTGTCACTCACCCGGTAGACCAGGAATTGACCTTCCTTCTCTACGATCTCTCCTTCCATTCCCCTCTCCCCTTTATAGTGGGCCAGTGTTGCCTCTGCATCTTCCTTCGTCTCGCATACTTTGCTCATATTGGAACGCTGTACTTCTTCGAAGATCTGCTTAAAAGCGGGCGCAAGACCAAATTCGAGGATAGCGCCCGACAGCACATATTGTAGGTCAGCAAAAGCATCTGCAGCTTCTACAATGTCTTTTTTTCGAATGGCTTCTTTAAGTTCACGCAATTCCTCTTCCAAAAGATTAATTCTAAGTCTGCAACGGTCAGAGTCGGGAATTCTGGGAGTAGGCAGGACCGGTAAATCAAAAATATCATGGAATTTAGCTACATCCGAGAGCGCGTTAGGTTCATCAAATTTCTTCATGCAGACTTTTTTAGACACTGCCAAAATATTATAATTTTTCTAATATTTGATGTGGCCGGGCAAGATTGCCTTATTGGGGACCATCTTGTTAAATCACTATTTTATCATCCTTAGCATTTTTTATGTACAAAATAGGTATCACAGGTGGCATCGGAGCCGGAAAGAGTACGGTAAGCTTTATTTTCTCAATACTGGGAATTCCCCATTATAATGCAGATCGGAGGGCAAGGATTTTGATGGAAAATGAAGAATCCCTCAAAGATCGCATTAAATCCCTATTGGGAGAAGAGGCATACCGGGAGGGAAAACTCAATAGTTCCTGGATTGCAGATCGGGTGTTTTCCGATCCCTGGCAACTGAACAAGCTAAACGGCATTGTTCATCCAGCCGTAGAAAAGGATTATATTCAATGGCATCAGGACCAGGATGGGGGGCATTATACATTGAAAGAGGCGGCTCTTTTATTTGATGCCGGGAGTTACCTGAAGCTCGATGCCACGATAGTCGTCACAGCCAGTGAGGACATCCGAATTCAAAGGGTCAGCGTACGGGATGGTCTGACCGTACAGCAGGTCCGCAGCAGGATGGACCAGCAATGGCCCGAGGACAGACGCATTTTGATGGCCGATTTTATCATTGATAATAATGGTGAGATACCCCTCGTGACCCAGGTCATGAAGATTCACGAGGAACTAAAGGCCTGAGCGGCTTTTTTCTCCGGGCTTAATAAATCTGTCTACTTTTGTCAAAAGCGGTTGATCATGCAACAAAAGACTGAATTACGTACTTCAAAATATTTCATGGAGCTCGAGGAGCACTTTGGCGCGCACAACTATCATCCTCTGCCGGTAGTATTATCAAAAGGGGAAGGTGTCTTTCTGTATGATGTCGAAGGGCAGCGCTATTTTGACTTTCTCTCTGCTTATTCTGCCGTAAATCAGGGACATTGTCATCCAAGGATCATTGAAACGCTCATACAGCAAGCGAAGGAATTGACACTTACGTCCAGGGCTTTCTATAGCGATCAATTGGGAATCTATGAAAAATATATCACCAACTATTTTGGATACGATAAGGTCCTCCCCATGAACACAGGTGTCGAAGCGGTGGAAACGGCAATAAAATTATGTAGAAAGTGGTCCTATCAGGTAAAGGGAATTCCGATCAACCAGGCCAAAATAGTTTTTGCCACAGGAAATTTTCACGGTCGTACGCTTGGGGTGATTTCCGCCTCCAATGATTCTAGTAGCACTTCAGATTATGGCCCATATATGCCTGGTTATGAAATAATTGAATACAATAACCTAGAAAGTCTTGAAGCGGTTATGTCTCAGGAAAACGTTGCTGGATTCATTGTAGAACCGATCCAGGGTGAAGCAGGAGTTGTCGTACCCAATGATGATTACATCGCACAAGCTTATGCAATCTGTCAGAAATATCAGTGCCTGTTCATTGCCGATGAAGTTCAGACGGGGATTGCAAGAACCGGGAAATTGATTTGTTGCGAACATAGTCAGGTCAGGCCAGACATTCTTATCCTTGGTAAAGCGTTGTCCGGAGGCGTGTTGCCGGTGTCGGCGGTGTTAGCAGATGATCATATCATGTTGACGATCAAACCGGGTGAACACGGGTCAACTTTCGGAGGTAATCCTTTGGCCTGTGCCGTTGCAAAAACTGCCCTGGAAGTGGTGCAGGACGAAGATCTAGCCAACAATGCAGAAGAGATGGGAAAGATCTTTCGCTCCACCCTGCTCACCAGCCTTAAAGGTTCGGAATTGGTCACGGAAATCAGGGGAAAGGGGTTGCTTAATGCCATCGAAATCAATGATGCAGAAGACAGCTCAACCGCCTGGGATCTCTGTCTGCAACTGAAAGACGCCGGATTGCTGGCAAAACCAACCCACGGAAACATTATTCGATTTGCTCCTCCCCTGGTGATTGCCAGATCCCAATTAGAACAATGTTGTGAAATTATTGCAACCACAATCAATAATTTTGAGCATGGGGGCGTTAATGCAGAGAAATGAAGTGAACGCAGATTGATTCAAGTGGCTCACACATAAATTTTTGAAACGTGCGCACCTCCTCTAAGCTGCAATCTTATTAGATAAAATTCTAATCTATATTATCCAGATAATCTTTACCTTTTGCATTATAAAGTGTTAAATTTGTCTAAATTCTCCCAGAGTGGACAATTATAACCTCGATTGCGACTTTTTTGGATAAACTAGGAAACATCAAACATTATGATCAGGAAGCATGCCTTACTTTGCATCTTCGTGACTTTCATTGCCGCTGCCGGAAATGCTCAACGAACGGCAGTCTATACGGAAGCCAACGCAAATTTCAAGAAAGGCCTTGAATTTTTTGACCTTGGAGTCTATGGATTAGCCCAGGCTGAATTTAAAAAGGTTCTTGAGAGACTCCAGCCGGTAAATGAACCGGAATACCGTACGATAAAAACGAAGGCAGAATTATATTACGCCCGGAGTGCCGTCCGGCTGGAACAACCCGATGCACAGAAGCTCATGCTCGATTTTGCCCGCCGTCATCGTCCTGACCCGACTGCCAATGAAGCGCTACTTGAGCTCGCTGACTATTATTTCAATGGTAAGAAGTACGATGAGGCGATCGAATTTTACACAAAGATGGATCAACGGGGTTTTTCGGAAGATCAAAGAAATGAAATCACCTTCCGACATGGTTATTGTCTCTTTATGAAAAAGCGCTACGATGAGGCCGGAGCCAAATTCGGTAAGTTAATGCAAGCAGAGGGTCCCTATTACTACAGTGGTCATTATTACTACGGAATGTCGAGCTTTTATGGGGAGGACTATGATGAAGCGATTAAAGCCTGGAGGGTCGCGGAGCAGTCTCCTGTATACCGAAGAGATATTCCCTACTATGTTGTACAGATATATGCAGCAGAGAACCAATATGACGAAGTAATAAATTATGCCGCACCACTGCTCGATCAGGGAGGACGTCTGAAGAATGATGCCGAGATAAGTCAGCTGGTCGGGCAGGCCTATTTTGAAAAGGGCGACTATGAAAAAGCCTTACCCTACCTCGAATACTATGAGAGCAATTCCAGGAAGCTGAGGGAAGAGGATTTTTATCAATTGGGCTTTGTCCAATATCAAAATGGAAAATATGCAGAAGCTATTGAAAGCTTTAAACAACTAGACAAGACAAAATCAGAACTAGGGCAGTCTGCCATGTACTATCTGGCCGATTGCTACCTCAAGACCGGGGACCTTACTTCAGCACGCAATGCTTTCCAGATCGTATCGAAAAGTGAATTTGATGCGGCATTGCAAGAAGATGCGTTATTTCAGTTCGCTAAATTAAGCGTTGAACTTCATTTTGACCGAGATGCCGTCACTTCACTACGCCGGTTTCTGCCCTCTTCAAAATATTATACCCAGGCACAGGAATTATTGAGTGAGACGCTGGTTAACACCAAAGATTACGTTGGTGCGATACGAATTATCGAAGACATGCCTGAGCAGACACCGCGGATAAAGGAAGCGTATCAGAAAGTGACTTATTATCAGGGTATTCAAGATTATGTTTCAAAAGATCATGGCGGTGCGTTACAGTATTTTAATAAGTCCCTTAGTGTTCCGGTCAATGCCAGGATTAAGGCACTATGTACTTTTTGGATAGGTGAAATTCACTTCTATCAGAAGAAATATGCGGTAAGCAAGGGGGACTTTGACCGGTTCATTACGATGGCCGGTTCGATCGATGACCTTCCTCCGAGTTCTTCCATCGCAGCCGCGCATTACACCCAGGGGTATAACTACCTTAAGACGGATGACTACAACAATGCGCTTAAACATTTTGAATCCTCCATTCGGCTAATAGAGTCAAATAAGATGGGAAGCGAACAGCTGAGTAGTCAGATTTTACCAGATGCCTATCTCAGAGCTGGTGATTGTAACTTCAAGCGAAACCGGTACGAATTGGCCTTAAACTACTACGGCAAAGCGATCGCGATCGAAGCCCCTGGATTTGAGTATGCTTTGTTTCAGAAAGCGATTATCCAGGGTTTGAGAAAACAACATTCTGAAAAGATCCTGGCTCTGCAAGAGCTAGTTGAAAATCATGCTAATTCCCTGTATGCCGATGACGCCCTGTTGGAGCTGGGAGATACTTACATGGAGATCAACCGGCCAAATGAGGCTATCCGGTCCCTGGATCAATTGGTGACACAATACAAAGGAAAATCTGAGCTCATCAATGCGGCCTATCTAAAACTGGGATTAATCACTTATAACCAGGGCAATATCGATCAGGCGTTGGAATACTATAAAACCATCTTTAAAAACAATCCCTCATCAAAGGAAGCTAAAGATGCCCTGGCAGCCATTGAGGAGATCTACGTCGAGGATCTCCATAGACCGGATGATTATGTCGCCTTTGTGGAATCGATACCAGGATATAAGGTCGAAGCCGGTGAAAAAGATAGTCTTAATTATCTGGTGGCACAGAGACTATACGAGAATGCGGACTATGAAAGGGCGGTAACTGCCTTTACCGAATATCTAAGTAAGTATCCAAGGGGATTTCATGTTTTGGAAGCCGTTTACAACCGGGGAGAATCCTACAGTATTTTACGCGAATTCGATGAAGCCCTTGGTGACTATGAAACGACGATCCAGAAAGGTCAAAGTGCTTATTATCTGGCTGCGCTGGAGAAGGCGGCTTTGATCAGTTACAACCATGCCGAGAAATTTGAAAAGGCGTACGAGTACTATTCCAAATTGGAAGCGTTGACAAACGATCCGCAAATTAAGTTTGAATCCCAGATTGGTGCGATGCGAGCCGCATACCGGATCGGCAAAAAGGACGCTGCCGGATCTTATGCAAGCAAGGTCATCAACAACCCTAATGCCACAACGGAAGAAGTGGCGGTCGCCCAATTCTACCGGGGTAAAATCTTATATGAAGGTAACAAGCTGGATGAAGCGCTTCGACTCTTTAATGAAGTGGTCATTAATTCTGACAATGAAAATACAGCAGAAGCCCGGTACCTGATAGCTGAGATCTACTACCAGAAAAAGATGTATGACGAATCGGAAGAAGCATGCCGGACTTCTTACAGCGAGAGTGGAACCTATCCATATTGGGTGGCAAAAAGCCTGATACTTCTCAGTGATGTGCTGGTAGTTAAGGATGATTTCTTCAATGCCAGGGCAGCACTCGATGCCGTAATCGACAATTTTTCTGAAGATGCGGAGCTCCTTGAAATTGCCAGGTCCAAGAAAGAAAAAATTGAACAGGAGGAACAAAAGAGGAACCGTATCGACAATGGACAGAGCAATTCAGATAATTAATAAGCCAAACTGAAATCAACGTTATGTTACGTCAAAAAATAGTTGTCATAGTTATAGCCATTGGGTCAGTAATCCAGGTGCAGGGTCAGGACCTGCAAACAGAAACAGTAGAAGTTGTTAAAAATTTCGAAGCTAGACTTGCAGATGCCAATAAACAAAGGCTAGAACCTGAACCGGAAGTAAAGGAGGTCACCAATCAGAAATTCGAATATAATATTGAAGAGAAGCTCATGGAGGTGGAATATCTTGCCCCCACGATACGTCCTGTTGGCATTTCAACTGAAAAACTGGATCCGGGATATAACGGATTTGCCAAGGCAGGATTTGGCTATCCAATCTCACCGTACCTGGATGCAGGGTATCTCTTTGGTTCGGAGTCATCTTCCAATGTTCTTGCCCGCATCACCCATCATAGTGCGAATGATAAGAACTATGCTAATCAGCGGTTTTCTGACAACGATGCTTTACTGAAAGGGACCTTGCAAACCAACCGTGGTTTTGCCTTGGATGGATATGCCGCTGTCAGTGTGGACAACTATGCATTTTATGGGTACGATCATGAAGATACCACCAATCAGTTTACGGCAGAGGACGTGAAGAATAAATTGAACCTGTTTGAGTTGGGCTTAAAGATCTATAATAGTAATGAGTCCGATGCGAAAATCAACTATTGGGCTGGAATTGATGTCTATCGTTTTGCGAACAATTTTGCGACCAGAGAAACAGGTCTTAATCTTGACCTGGGACTGACGAAATGGTTTGGCGACAATCCTTTAACGGTTGCATTAGGTACGGATCTTACTCGCCTCAAGGATACAACAATACAAAAGCTAAATAACTTTTACGTCAATCCGACTTTTAGTTTTGGCACCTCTTCCCTTCGTTTTAAAATGGGAGCCCGGCTTGCCAGTTCCAATGAGGAATATTTTATTTATCCGGATGTCGAACTTCTGCTCAGTCTCGCTGGGAACGGATTGTCCCTGTTTGCCGGTGCCGATGGGGGCTTGCGTAAGAATAACTTCAAGATTCTGTCTGCCTACAACCCCTTTCTTGTGTCTGAACTTACCGATATCCGAAACAGTCAATATTATGATTTCTATGCAGGAGTGAAAGGCCGGGTAGCTGGAATTGAGTATAGTGCTCAAGCCGGTTATAAACCAACCAATGATCTTGCGCTTTTTGAAGTCAATCAGGATAAGCCCTGGAACCGCTTTGATGTTTTATACGATACGGCAAATATCATATATATACAGGCATCTTTAAAGGGGAATATTGTGGAGAATCTTGATATTTCCGGAAGCATTGTACACAATATTTACGACCTGAATAATGAAGAAAAAGCATGGTACCTCCCTCAATTTCAGGGCAATGTCGGACTAAGTTACCTCGCCATTGATCAAAAATTGCGTCTCAAAGCTGAAGTCTATGTAAATAACGCCGTGCCCTTTAAAGAATTGGATTTTCCAAAAGAACCCAATCTGCTGTTAGACGTAAGCTTGGGAGCAGATTTTTTCCTGACCGAAAATTTTGGACTGTTCATGCACCTTAATAATCTGTCAACGAATCAATACCGGCGATGGTACGGATATCCTGGTTTCGGACTCAATGTCCTGGGTGGCTTGACGGCGCGCTTCTAGCTTGAATCGCTGTTCAAGGAGAAGATATTAAGGTTTCTTCCTGGGTATGGTGCAACCTATGGCACATCTTGTCGTCTATACTGTAAAATAAAGCACTACAACATGAAAGAATTTATACTTGCCTTTGGATTATTGGCATTCTTAACGACCAATGTAGATGGTCAGAACTTCTGGAAACGAGCCATCAAAGGAGAAGGACCTATTGTTGAAAAACAGGTTTCTTTATCCACCTTTGAAGGTATACGCAGTGGATTTAGTTGTGACATCTTCATTACCCAGGGCGATCGGCAGGAAGTTCGGCTTGAAGGACAGCAGAATATCCTTGACAATCTGACTTTGGATGTCGATGGTGGAATTCTCAAAATTAAATACGACCGGATGCTGAGGATGGCAAAACCCGTCAAGATCTATATCACCATGAAAAATCTCGTCCAGGCAAGTTTAAGTGGTTCTGGTAGTTTGGTCACCACCAATCACTTCCGGAATCTGGAAAATCTGGATGTGTCAGTTTCAGGATCAGGAGATGTGCGTCTGGAAGTCGACGCCCGTGATGTAGGCATGTCAGTCAGTGGATCGGGTGATATCTCGCTCAGTGGTACGGCCCGGGACTTGGATATGTCTATCAGCGGATCAGGTGGAATTGATTCACGTGACCTTATGGCGGAAAGTTGCGAGATCTCAATCAGTGGATCAGGTGATGCCACCGTTTATGTCAAAGAAGTACTCGATGCAAGGGTTTCCGGAAGTGGAAATATACGCTACCGCGGAGATGTAGCGAAAGTCCATTCCCGTGTAAGTGGTTCCGGTAGCGTCAAGTCACTACATTAAGAATTAGCCGTAAAAAATAAATCAGCCTGGTCATTTCTTTTGGTCAGGCTTTTTTTTTCTTACCCCACAAACCCACACTCGCGATTCAACAAACCTTGATTTCCCTGGCTTTGTATCTTTATCCCTGCAATTAGAGCTTAATCAGTATGATTGTAATAAAGATCGGCACTAATGTTTTGTCAGCGGATGATGGGTCAATCGACCTGGATACCCTGCAATCTATTGTTAGACAGATATCGCAATTGAAAGCAAAGGGCGAAAAGATAATCATGGTAAGCAGTGGCGCCGTAGGAGCCGGCAGGAAAGAAGTAAAACTGACTAAGCCTCTGAACCGGGTGGCCAAAAGACAATTATGGGCCGCCATTGGTCAACCGATCTTGCTCCAGCATTACATGCGATTATTTGCCGGTCATGGTCTTCATGTTGCGCAGATTCTTGCTACAAAGGAGGATTTTCGCGACCGGAAGCACTATCTGCATATGAGAAACTGTTTTAATGCACTCCTGGCAGAAAATGTGATTCCGATCGTAAATGAAAATGACACCATCGCTGTAGATGAACTGATGTTTACCGACAATGATGAACTTGCGGGTCTGGTAGCCGGGATGATGAGTGCACATTCGCTCTACATCCTCACCAATGTTGATGGTGTTTTCAGCGGAAATCCGGCGGAAGAAAATGCATCCCTCATCCGGCAGGTAGATCCTGAGCAGTCTCCAAATTTACGTTTCAGTAGCAGCGACAAATCGAGCTTTGGCAGGGGTGGTATGGCTACAAAGTTCCGTATCAGTCGCAGGTTGGCCTCGTTGGGCATCGAGGTGTTTATCTTCAACGGAAAGAAGGACGACGTCATTTTGCGCCTTCACGAAGGAGAACAAATAGGAACCCATTTCCTTAGACAATCTAATATTTCGTCGGTTAAGAAATGGATTGCCTACCAGGATCGCTCTGCTCAGGGATCGGTTATTGTAAATGAAGGGGCAAAAGCCGCACTGCTTAACCAGAGAAAAGCAGCCTCACTCCTACCCGTCGGCATAACCAAGATCGGTGCTCAATTTGAAAAAGGTGACCTGATCAACGTATTTGACACGCAGGGAAACGTTATAGCCCTGGGAAAGGCACAATACGGATCTGACACGCTGGGTAAGCACCTCGGACATAATGGCCAAAAACCTTTGATTCACTACGACTATCTGGTAATAACTTATGAAAGAAGTTGACATTTTTAAAGATCTGGAAGAAGAGGTTCTTAGTGAGCTTCGCATATTGAGACAATCCACACGCAAACTGAATCTGATCGATCCATCTGCCATTGATGGTATCTTGCATGAGATCGCAGACCTTACCGCCCTCAAACACCCAGAGATCCTTGCCGCAAACCAGAAAGATCTCGATCGCATGAATCCGGAGGACCCAAAGTATGACCGTCTCAAGTTGACTGATGATCGACTTGACAACATTGAGAGAGACCTCAGAGCAGTGGCTGACCTCCCTTCTCCTTTGGGAATCACCCTGGAGAAAAGGAAGGTACCTTCCGGATTAGATTTGCATAAAGTCACGGTACCACTCGGTGTCGTGGGTGTGATCTTTGAATCCAGACCCAACGTGACATTTGATGTTTTTGCCCTGTGTTTCAAAGCCGGGAACGCAGTAGTCCTTAAAGGTAGCCGTGATGCGCATTATTCCAACCTGGCCATCGTCAAGATCATAAAAGAGATACTTACCCGATATGCAATAGATGACGCCGTCTACCTGGCACCAAGCGACCGGACCATGATGCCGGTTATTCTGGAAGCCGCCGAATATATCAATGTAATCATCCCACGCGGATCAGAAGATTTGATCCGGTTCGTGCGTAACAATGCTAAAGTACCTGTGATCGAAACCGGAGCAGGTATAGTACATACCTACTATGATCAAAGTGCTGATCTGAAAAAAGGCAAACCGGTTATAATTAATGCGAAGACGCGCAGAGTCAGTGTCTGTAACGCCCTGGACACCCTGCTGATCCATCGTTCACGTCTGAAAGACCTGGTTGAGATTTTCCAGGCTACAGATGAAGAATTCGGACTTACAATCTATGCTGATGCTGAATCATTTGAAGTACTGGCCAATTTCTACGATCTGCGATTGTTGCATCGTTCCAAACCAGAACACTATGGAACTGAGTTTCTGTCTATGAAATTATCGATCAAAGTAGTGGCGGATCTTCAGGAGGCCCTGGACCACATAGATTTGAACAGCTCCCGACACAGTGAGGCCATTATCGCCGAAGACGCTGAAGTGATTAATAAATTTATGGCAGCGGTGGATGCTGCTACCGTGTATGCCAATGCATCAACCGCATTTACCGATGGTTCCGAATTTGGACTGGGTGCAGAAATTGGAATCAGCACTCAAAAACTTCATGCAAGAGGGCCCATGGGATTAAGGGAATTGACCAGCTACAAGTGGTTAGTCACCGGCAATGGCCACATAAGACCAAAGTGATATCAGGGAGATAATGCACAATCACCGTTACGAATTTCGAAAATAGCATTGTTTTCGACCTCAAAGCCGGAAGAGAATTCTGCATGGCTTCCGACGGTAAATAGCTGCGATGCGGACGCCTTTATCGTCACTATCCCAGAGGTCGACAGCCATTGTTTGATCTGGTGGGCCTCACTTCCCAGGTAAATTCCAGAAAGTGTCATCGTATTTTCAGTACAGGGAGGCAGTCCCTGAAACTCATAGGCTCCAACATCAACAACGCCACCCACTGGTCTTGGATTCCTCTCAATATCGATCGGCGGAGCTCCTTGATTGTACCCCATATCTATAGCATCACTACCGGGCTTCAGATGGAAGTCTACCGCCGACGCATTCACAAAATTCTGATATCCCGCTATGAGTAAATTATTGAGAAAATCAGTCTCCTGACCGTAGCTAAATCCAAAAGATAGGTTATTCTGGATCACACAGCCTGAGCTGGGGGTCCCATTCTTATGATCATTGACCATGATCCATGTTCCATTGGGGCCGTTGACACTGTCCAGGTCAATTACAGAATTATTGATAATTCGGCAATTTTCTGCTCCATACAGGGAGATTCCATGATAGTGATTGACAGCGACAATATTATTCTCAATTATCCAGTCGACATAAGGACCATCAAAACAGCCAATTCCCTGCAAGGTGCCGCGAAAAGGCTGATCCGGATCTTCCCAGTTCAGAATGACATTTCCTCTAAGTACATTCCCTACGAGTGGATATCCCGGGCTGGTGAAAGCCTGAAATCCATCATCGTGATTGTCATCAATGTCATAGCAATTCTTTACCAGGTTGTACTCGAAAAGCAAATAACTGCCCTGGCCACGCATACCATCACCGGCAAAATTCACGATAGAATTACCAGATACTATACAGCTATCTGCCGATATATTGATTCCTTCATCAATGTTGAGACAATGGCAATTCTCCACCGTGCTGGCATTTCCATCAATTTTTATGCAAGATCCGACTGAGTTCCATTCTTTCAGACCCCACCCAGATGCATCACTAATACCACGGAGTTGGCAGTTACGGACTATAACCTCTCGGCTTGGTCCGTGATAGCCATGACTCTCCAATCGGAATAATTGAGAATAAAAGAAACTTGGAGCCGCTTCGGGAGTGATCGTCAAACCATCGAAGATAAATCTGGAACCAGCTGAAATGAAGATATTACCCAGCATCGGTTCATGTCCGGATTGGTTCATAATAGTGATATAGTCATTATTATAAATACCCCGGTAGAAGATCGTCCCATGGTATCCATCCCGGAGCATCAAAGTATCCCCTGACTTTACTGGAGCTCCGGCATTCTTGGGGACTAAAATGGAATTCTCCGAATAGGGCAATGGACTGTACGATTGGGTTTCAATGAGATTATTCTCAAACACTTCTTCCAACGTCTTCCACGGAGAAGCAGCACTTCCATCATTGGACATACTACCATGAACAGGGTCAACAAAGAAGACTCCGGCTGTGGCGTCAATAGACAGGTAAAATAAAGGAAGAACTAGAAAGTATTTCTTAACCATAAACTCATGTTGGAGACACGAGTGGTTCGCAGGATGATCTTAAAACGATCAACTATATTGCCGAATTGTACTTCGATAAGATTACTTGAGATCGATCGAAAATGAATGTCGGTCCCGATCGAGGTTCATAGATTTTTTGACATCGCCCAGCTGAACATGGATCATGTTGACCTGATCATCAAAGGAATCCAGGAGTACCGTGCTGTTGATCTCCAATTTTTCACTGATATTCCGGTGATTTTCGGCTATCAACTGGCAATTAATAGTTTCGAGATTTCCACTTCCCTCTGAAGTGCAACCGACCAATTGAAGATCCAGTGGATTTTCGTCCTCCCTGATCCGGAAATGTGAAACTATATACTTACCCAGGTCTGCACAAAAATCTGGATTATCAGATTCATCGGATGAAAGGGCTACTTCAGCATCATTTTTAAATACACGATAATTGACCTGCAGTTTTTCGTCCACCATCTTAATATAACAGATACTGATATAAAAGTCGTGGTATGGACGACCATAGAGTAAAATCAGGAAGCTGATAGTGAGAAGTTTAAAGGCCATATTCTGACAATAAATAGACAAGTGTTGCCATGGAAGCCGTGCCAAGTTCCAGCTCTCTGGGGTGAACCGCTTCAAAGACATCATTGGCAGAATGATGTAAGTCAAACATTTTTTGACCATCCACACTCAGTCCAATCATGGGAGTGCCGTCTGCCCGGTGAAGGGGCCCGATATCAACACCTCCACCGCCTTTACTCATATATGAAATGGTGTTCTTTGGAAAATACTCAAGCCAATTCTCAAGTTTCTTCCTTTGATCTTCACTCGATGTCACTCCGAAGCCTCTTGGCGTATATCCGCCGGCATCACTCTCGATCGCTACGATATGCTTCTCCCCATTTTTCACGGCCTGATCGGCATATTCCTGACCACCCCGTGTTCCATTTTCTTCATTGATAAACATCACTGCCCGGATCGTTCGCTTAGGTTTGAAATCCCCATCCACAAGGAGCTTCAGGGCACCTAATGAGTGCATACAACCTGCCCCATCATCATGCGCACCTTCTCCCACGTCCCAGGAATCCATATGTCCTCCCATGACGATAATCTCTTCAGGAAATTCGGTTCCCTTCAACTCCGCAATAACATTGTAAGACGTGGCATCTTCATGCCATCGTCCATGCATAGTCAGATGTAATTTCGCATGGGGATCCAGTCGGATTATATGTTGAACCAGGTCAGCTGATTTTACTCCAAGAGCGGCCGCTGGTATGGAATCCACATCTGCTTCATAATGACCTGTTCCGGTATGAGGAGCATCATCCCATCCCGAACTGACGGAACGTATGATACTTGCTACCGCTCCCTTCTTTGCTGCCTTCACGGCACCTTGTGCCCGGGTACCCACATTTGAGCCATAAGATGCTCCCGTGGCAATATTTGTTTGATCAAAAGGTGGATTATAAAAAACGATCTTACCTTCCACATCTTCCCTCGACAGATCGTCGATCGCCATCAGGGAAGGAACCTCCACAATTTCAGCAAAAATTCCTCCGGGAGGGGTAGCCACTGATCCACCTATAGCCAGAACGTTCAGCTCATATACGCCACCTTCACTATCATGTAAAACTGCTTTCTCTGGATTTCCCCTTTCCCAATGTGGCACCAGGGTGGGTTGCAAATATACCCGGTCAAACCCGCATGTATCCATCACTCCTTTTACCCAATGAATGGCTTTCAAAGAGTTTTCCGAACCACTGAGTCGAGGTCCAATTGCACACAGATCGGCCAACCACTGGTAACTTTGACGCTCCGAAAGCGCTCTATCAAAAAAAGACCTTATTGTGATCTTGTCCTCATCCTGACCTAAAGCCAAATGGAAGGTTGTCAAGAGGACAAGCAAGCCAAATACAGGTTTCCGGTACATACTATTTCAGAATTATTTCTTCCTAAAGAGTTTGAAAAATACCATCTGGGAGGCTCAGCCTCAGTCCGGTAGCCCGGTATGATATCCGCACTTTTGAATTTAAAGGTTCCTGTATTTCCAGAGGACACCCAATAATACGCTGTAAATTATTACCCAATACAAAGCCCCCGGGCAAAGAAATCTCATCCGTTACGTACAGAATATATTTCTTTTCATGCGGTGATTCCACTTCCGGTGCATAATACAATTCAGTTAGTTCCAGACGATAACACAAAAAGCCTTCGATCAACTTGGTGTCACTGGGATCAGTGGTGATCAAATAGTCGAAATATCCCTGTTCGTTACCCGATTCCAAAAAATAATTTTGACTGACGAGGCCACCGGCCTCTCTTGAGATCAACTTATTTTGGGCAGGAAGAATCATGTAGGCATTGGTCAATTCATCATCAACCTTTTCATTGATCAAAATCGTATCACTTGAGAAATAAAGGCACTTAGATTTTCTTGTTGCCAATGAGGCAAAGTGTTCAATATATTCCTGGGTAGTACTATCTAACAACTGATCTTCCTGAGACATCTGTTTTGAAAGGTAACTCACCAAAGAATCTACATATGATTCAACCAGTGGTTGGGGAAAATATTCAAGACAAAATCTTCCCTGGGTGGTCTGAGCCTCGATGGTCGAATGAAAAGCAAATAGGGCAAAAACAAGATAAACTAGTCTTTCCATGGAAAAAAATGAGTTCGTGTAAAGATAATCTAAATAGCATACAATGAAAGATAAGCGCAGGGCATTGAGATTTGGATCTCAGTGTTTCTAACGAAATCCAGCGGAATTAATTCAATTTTCTCGCCAAAAAACAATCACGTTCTTCGGGTTTGATCCAACCTGCCAAAATCTGGTATGATTCTTTCATCTATCAGCATTAGCGATTCGGAATTGTCTTGAATCACAGATACGTCTAAGCCTCATATTGAACGTTGTCTGCTCAAGACCCGTAATTTCATCGGCCATGAGATCTAATTCTCATGGCTTTTTTATTCTTCGTATCCCGGGGAAAAAGTACTTTTGTTGCAACTTTCTAAGATTGGATGAGACGTTTTATTGACGGCTGGTACAGCCCCACCCTCCATAAGCATATGGAGATTGTGACCTATGGTCATTACGGATTTGCCCTTCTATTGTTACCGACAGCCGGAGCAGACTATCTGGAGTATGAGCGTTTTCAACTGATCGACTCTATTTCCAATTTTATTAATGAAGGTAAAGTTAAGGTCTTCAGCATCAACAGCATAAATTCCGAAAGCTGGTTACACCCGACGATGTTTCCTCATCACAAGGCCATGAGACATAATGCTTTCAACCAATATGTTTTCAGTGAGGTAATACCCTACATCAAAAGCCAAACCAGTCAGGATACTCCTATTATCATTTCAGGAGCATCACTGGGCGCCCTGCATTCAGCCAATCTCTTTTTTAAACGACCCGACCTCCTACAGGGAGTTATTGCCATGAGCGGGGTGTATGATTTGACCGTCTACACGAAGGGATTCTGGAATGATGATGTTTATTTTAATTCCCCCATGCACTATATGGGCAATTTTCATGATCATCATCTGCTTGAGACTATGCGACAGAGTCATCACATACATATTCTGGCAGGTTCCGGTGACTACGAAGATCCCGAAGCCTCACGCTCCTTTTCAAGGCTACTCCACCACAAGAGTATCCCACACGAACTGGATATTTGGGGATACGATATGCGACATGACTGGCCCACCTGGAGGGCTATGCTACCGCACTACCTGGGCTCCCGGTTCTAGCAGAAACCGGTCAGAAACCCATCTGTCCGCCCATGCCCATCTGTTTCAGCTGTTCCATGGACATTTCCTGGTAGTCTCCCTCTGGTTTGGAAAAGAAATCACTCGCCAGATCATCAGTGATCTCAGTCGCCACAAAGGTCATTTTCATCATTCCGACATCAATAATCCACATAAGAGGTGTACCCTGTAATTGGACCTGATTTAGATTTTGAATGAATGAAGTCGGTACCTGTATGTCATCTGTAACATACATCTCCATGTTTACCTTTTGGCCATTGTTGTCTAACTGAAGCGTGGCCTTATAACAGTCTTTACCCATCACCTCTTTGCGGACACTCTTGTCGTAAACAATATCATCCGACTTGATCATCACTCCCGCTTCCTTCTGGGCTTTCTCAATCTCAGCATTGCTTACGACCGTTTTTATCTTTTGTCCCATCATGTCCATGTAGGTTTCGGTAGATTTCTTATCGGTGTCTGTGTAGGTTTTTATCAGCATCATACCACCCATCATATCCATCGTCATCTTTTGACGTTTATCGTCAAATTCGAGCTTCTGCGTCATTCCCTTCATTGCTCCCACCATTTGTTGCATTTCTGGTGAATTGGTTGTCACATCTGTAACTTCAAACGTGAGAGTTCCTTTGGACTTGGCCTGAGCCAGCAGGCCGGCAGTAAAAAGGGGCAGTATTATGAAAACGATAAGGTAGCGTGTCAAATGAGTCATTATCTCCTATTTAAATTTTAGTTAGTAAAATTATCAAATAAACGTTCGAATTACCTTTTTATGCATAACCGTAAAAATTAGTACGGCCATTCATCAAGATACTTGATGAAGATCTTCGAGGTATTAATGGCATCATCGATCGCCCGATGATGTCGTCCGTCAAATTCCAGTCCTTCCCGCTCTAAGGTTCGAAGGAGTCCGGTAGGCCGGTTCAACCTCTTGATGCTGCGATAGGCATTTTTCAAATTGAGATGGGGAGCCAGCCAGTCATGTTCCAGCTGGTGCAACTGACAATCGTTGCGCAGAAGAGCCTGATCCTCGCTACCCCAGGAGACCAAAGTATAATTTCCATTGTCCAGATCCAGCCATTCCCAGAATAGATCAATGACCTGGGGAAACAGTTCAGCAGACTCTACATTTGATTGTTCAATGCCGGTCAATTCGGTACAAAATGCCGACAACTGGGTATTAACATATGGTCTGACAAAGCGATTGAAACTACCAATCTCTTCGCCGTAACCGTTGATTTTGATCGCACCGATCTCGATCACTTCCTGAACATTGTTCGGTGGAGCTCCACGCCAACAAGTAGCCTCCAAGTCATAAATGATAAAGTCCAAAACCCGATTATGATCTTTGCTTATGAGAAAACAATATATAGTGATACGTCAGCTATGAACCATAGCCATCTTCGCCGTGGCCTTATGAATGACCTTTTCCAGGCCATAACCCAACAGACGATTATGATAGTAATATAGTAGTTTGAGGTTTTCCGTAGTGACCACACCATCCTTCAGTACTTTCAACGGTTTCTTGGCATGATAAATACCTAAGTTGGAAATTCCATCTTCCACCAAAGCCTTTATATCCCACTTTACGGGATCAGATACTCTCACTTCACCCTTTGCCTCAAGAGTTAACAGTTGTGAGCGGATTCGGTTGCAACAATTTTCGAAATCCTGCACCGGAATTCGAAAGTCTTCGAACGGAAGTTTCAGAATGCCGAAAAGATCCAGATGCGAATGCTCCTTTAGCAGGATCTCGAAGGCAGTGAAAGCGACCAGATGAGATGTGAGCACCATATTATCCTTACGGAATCTCTCTACGATTCGATCACTTAGCAATTTAGTGTAGACGCCCTCACGCTGAAGG
>JAGQWZ010000634.1 GCA_020436835.1 Saprospiraceae bacterium
GGGGGTAGTGGCAGGGGCAAAGGTAGAAGCCATGACCATTATCGACTTTCTCTGTAAACCGATGTTGGTCGACGAAGCATGGAAGTATTTCAGAGAGGAACAGGGTATGGATTCGGAATATAAGCCCATGGTCACGGATGAAGATGAGCCTGCGATTTATTTAAATGCAGACATTATGACTGAATTCAAGCCACAATTGGAAAAATATTACTACGATGAGACTAAGTACGACACGTATCTGGAGCAGTTAGGTATTGAATATCCGACAGTAAAAAAATAAACATTGAAAGACCGGCTATTGCTCCGGCGCCATGAGGCCTTAGATTTTTAATCCAAGGGAGAAATTGATCAGTTTGGATCTCGCATCAAACTGCTGTCTGATCATCTCGGTGAAACTTCGCTCATAGTTAACTTCGAGTACCAGTCGCCCAATATCCATTCCGATTCCCAATCGACCACCCAGTCCACTCCTTGGATAAATGTTGCTTTCGGTTTCTGCTTCACCGTGCACCATTTTCGTCGTTAAATTCATAACTACCTGACCCTGGATCCACAGGTTGAAATATTCAACATTCCAAACCTTGTATGAAGCACCCACGGGAAATTTGAATTGGGAGCTTGAGACTTTTTCCCTCACGGGTCCGTCGGGTGTCATGGTCTCAATACCGGTACCTAATTGGAAGAAATGAGCACCACCTTTTGCCTGCAAACGTTTTCCATATGAAACATCCATGCCGAGATTCCATCCCATTCGGGCCAGGGAAATAGCGGAGGAACTATTTTCTTCGATTATAAAGTCGTTGAAATTCACCCCCAGTTTCGGTGTCAGGCTCAAGGGAATGATCTTCTGCGCCTGAGCGGCACTGATGCAGACAAAACAACAAATTATGCTAAGGGTTAAAGCTTTCATGCAAATGTATCTATATCACCTTTAAGCAACAACGATGCTAAAGATAAAAACGTGGGCTATACACATACAATTAGGCCAAAAGTTGTGAAATTTTAACATTTGAGGACATAGGATTGCAGATCACTCAATGTACTCCACAGAAATTTGAGATTTTGCCAATGAAACTAGTTCACTTGTTCTTTCAGGTACTGATTCAGAAAGTCGAGTACTTGTCCGTAACCTTTTATTTGATTTTCCTTTTTTACAAAACCATGCCCTTCATCATCAAAAAGGACATATTCTACGGGTACTCCATTTTCTCTGACGGCAGCCACTATTTCATCAGATTCAACCTGTAGAACCCGGGGATCGTTCGCTCCCTGCAAAACCATCAAAGGCTTTCGTACATTCTCCGCATGAAAGAGAGGCGAAATTCGGTGCAAACGTACGGAGTCAGCCGTGAAAGGATCTCCCAACTCGGTATAAAGAGCGGTTCGAAATGATTCCCAATAGGGTGGGATGGATTTCAGGGTCCTGAGCCAATTAGTGACGCCAAAAATATTTACACCAACCGCAAATTCTTCCGGAGTAAAGGTAAGAGCGGCCATCACCATATAACCACCATAAGATCCTCCGGCAATTCCAATTTTACCGGGGTCAATGAAGTCCTGGCTCGCAAGCCAGTTCTTTCCTTCTACACAATCTTTAAGGTCATCTTCGCCATGTCGCTGGTCATCCAGTTTGAAAAAGGTCTTGCCATAGCCACTACTTCCCCGGTTATTGATAGCCATTATTGCATATCCATGATTCACCAGATACTGGATCAGTGGTGAATATGTTTGTCTTGACTGACCACCGGGTCCGCCATGCACCCAGACCAGTGCCGGTACCTTATTCCCTTCACCTGCCTGCAGGGGTTTGTAAAAGATGGATGGGATAACCGTACCATCAAAGGATTCGAAGCGAACAACCTGTCCATCCACCAGATCATCGATATTAATTTCCGGATTTAAAGAATGTGTCAATTGTTTGTGATCTCCGGTTTCAAAATTATATAGATAAAGGTCACTAGGGGATTTTGAACTACCTACGGAAAATCGCATCAACGCTTCACTTCTGGAAATGGACACCGAATTCACCTCGGCGGACTCAAAGTCCGGAAAGTCCACTTCACTACCATCGGACTGGTCCAATACTTTTACGGAAGTCTTACCATCTTCATTTACTCCGATCACCCGGTATTTTTCGTTGTACGAATCATAGGCATACCAAACGTCCCAGTTTGTTGAATAAACCGGCTCCTGATTTCCAGAGCTAAGATCATATCTAACCAGGGAAGCAAATTCTCCATGTTCGTCGGTTAGGCAGTAGAGATACCGGCTGTCATTACTGAAAAATTGTGGACTATAGGTTGCTTCCGTTTTGTCTGAAGATAATCTTGTCGTAGAATTGTTCTTCAGATCAAATAAGAACAGCTCATCCTGAGTAGTAGTAATGCTCCTGGTGAGAGCCAGATAGGAACGATCATTGGAGATGCCTGACACGGTGAGGTTTTCCTTGTTTTCATAGATCATGATATGATCGTCCAGGTCATTAATTTGAACCTCAAAGAGATCAAAATACCGCTGATCCCTTTGGTTTGAGAGGTAGAAAAAGCTTTCTTCATCGTGTGCCCAGCTCAGAAATTGGGCTTTAGTGAGGCTGTCAGGAGTAAGATCAATGGATTCTCCATCGGGATTTCTCAGATAAAGGTGGCTGATTTCATTGCCTCCCTTGTCGCTTGAGTAGAGAATCCGATCATCATTGGGGAAATACGATATTCCGAAAATTGAATTTTCGCTGGAAGAAGTAAGCGGCTGCATAGATCCCGAAGTCAGATCAAGTGCGTAAATGTTATAAATGCCCGTCTCATTACTGGTGACAAGGAGACGTTCTTCATCCGCTGAGAACGAACCGCCGAAAATCGATTTATTGTTATAGAACTGTTCAATGGTGTAAGTCTCAATCTCCCTTGTATCAGAAGAAGGCTCAACACAGCTCACGATCAATATGATCAAAATAAGGAAGATCAGTGATTTCATACCTGACGTCAATTTAGGGTAATAAAGGTACTAAATCACGGTAGTGCCAGATTGGATTTTCTTTGAGATGGGGAATACAAGGTGTCAACTCTATCCATCAAAGGAGACATTTCACTTTCAAAGTCTTGGTGTTCGTCTTAACAAACGCATTGCGATAATTAATAATTTAGGATTTTATCTATATTTTCCAGTATGGTAATCA
>JAGQWZ010000635.1 GCA_020436835.1 Saprospiraceae bacterium
CATTTCAGTTGGTGATAGCGTCCTTTTAAATAGAGTTGATACGCCTCCATATTTTTGGTGGGAGCTTCGACCAGGTGATCCTGAATTTCAAAATGTCCAAAATTTTCCCGGATTTGGTCAGCAATTAGCAGACTGACTTCATCCTGCAGGGAAAAGATATCCTCCAGGTCACGGTCGAAATTTCTCGACCAAAAATGGCTTCCATCACTAGTGCTGACCAATTGTGCCGTGATGCGAACTCTGTTTTTGGCCTTCCGTACGCTTCCTTCCAGTACCATGGTCACACCAAGTTGGTTACCGATCGTTCGCACATCGATATTTCTATTTTTAAAAGCAAATGAAGAGGTGCGGGCAATGACCTTTAATCCGCGTATGGTGGTGAGAGCATTGATGATCTCTTCGGTTATGCCGTCACTAAAATATTCGTTGTCGGGGTCGGCACTCATATTCATGAAGGGGAGCACGGCGATGGATTTGCTGGAATATGATTTGATCCGGTGATTGTACATTTTCTGTTATTCCTGGTCGGTATTACTCTTAGCGACATAAGTACGCGAGGTCTGAGCGGGATACCTGGTGCAGCCATGAAACTTTGTGCAGTCTTACCCTACCGTGGTCTGTGCATTTGGTCATACTGCTATAAAGAGCACCGGCTACCCGGACAAGATACTGCTAATGACCCGGGATTGCAACGCACGTACTCACAGTTAAATCCCTGGTGCCTGACGAAATTGTAGAAAATCTTTTTTTGACCGGTATTTTAGTAGCACCGGTACTCAGTAGACAAAGCCATTAATTCTTGTTACAAATTCTGGCGGCTTTTTGCACCATTCTTCGTTGTAAATACTCGCCGTGGCTTCGGCTATGACCGCGTTTTACGCCTCGACTGGCACAAAAATTCATCTCAGACTTTGCCTCAACAATTTATGGGTTCATCTACGCAGTATAGAGGCCAGTATTAAATGGTCTGAATTTCAACCATTTTATCCACAAAAAGAATAAGCATCATTTTCGCTTTTTTACAATTTGGTTAATGCTGATCATTAGCCCTATCGTCACGGTCATCGTTGCGATCACAACCAATCCCAATTGTGAATACCCATGTATCGTCCCATCTGATGCCTGATAAACGATCAGGCCGGCGGCAGCTGCCGCTACTCCTCCCGCCACCTGCTGAAACGATGAGTCCAGTGCCATGAAAGCACCTCTGTCCGGCTGGTCCGGTACAACGGTAGCCAGAGCCGTCGAAGTAATCATCCGGGAATTGATGCCGACAAATAGCAGGCTATGTAGCAACACGACCAGCCAAAAGGGTACGGTGCCTAAATTACTGTATAGCAGAACCATTAGCATGGCAAAGGCTGTCCCGACCAGGAAAACCAATAATTTTCCAAACCTGTCCGATAGTTGTCCGATAAAGGGGCTGAATACCAATGTAGCCACTCCACCAATACCGTATAGTAAGGGAAGGTCATCGAGACTGATACCAAGGTTATTCGTACTGTAAGCAGAACCAAAGGTCATAAACATGGCGTCGCCGAGTACCAGTAATATATTGTTTAAGAAGACGGTCCAGTAATCCCGATTTCTCACCATTTTAAAAGAATGCCTCAACAGGTTCTCTTTTTCACTAATAAGGAGGTGTTCCCTGATCGGATTTATTCTGAATAAAATGATGATTAAAAGGAATAGTCCAAAGCCGAAAAATATCCAGTAGGTCACATGCCAGTTAAAATTGGTCGCCAGGTAGAGTGTCAGCGGTAGTCCGGCTACGAGGCTGGCAGCAAAGGCCATTTGCACGTATCCCATTACCCGGCCTCTTTGATCTACCTTAAAGAGATCGGCGACAATTGCAAAACATATCGAAGCCACGACTCCGCCAAAGGTGCCGGCAACTATCCGGCCGGTGATTAATGCAGTCAGGGAACTGGCGGTAGCGCAAAGCACCATCCCGATTAAAAAACCACCGTAATAAACCAGTAATAATTTCTTGCGGTCAAAACTATCCGCAAAACCGGTTGCCAATAATCCGGATATCCCTGCGCTGAACGCATAGACGGACACCAATAGACCAAATTGCTTAGTGGTGATTTCCAGTTCTGAAAGTAAAATGGCTGAGAGTGCGGGCAAGGTCATATAGTCCACCACGATGGTAAATAATAGGAGCACGAGAATCGCAATGATCCATTTTTGATAGGAAGAAAGCGGACTGATTTTGAGCTGATCCGGGGTCATTATTTAGATTTACTTTTTACCCAGGCCCGTGGTGACACACCTTCTGATTTTTTGAAGAAAGCATTGAAAGCCGTCTTTGAATTAAAACCACTTTCATAAGCCAGCCCTAAAAGGGTCAGGTGACTGTTGGCGGGATCTAAAGCTTTTTGTTTGAACGTTTCGAGTCGGAAGGCATTGATGTACTCATTGAAATTCTTATCCATGTGTTCATTGAGTAGCCATGATAATTTATTTGGGTGCAATCCCATTTTTTCTGCCAGTTGTCGCAGCGATAGGGAAGAGTCTGTAAAAATTTTTTCATTATTTATTAACTCGTCCAATTGCTGCAAATAAATTTTAATCTCCTTTTCATTTAAGAGGGGCGTAGAGCCAGGACCACGGGGATCCACATTTGTCGATTCACTGGTATTTCTACTTGCGGAATCCGGTGGGAAATTCATCTGGTCATAAATTTTCTGAAACCGGAGGTCGCCACGAAGGTTATCCCAAACCCAAAAGTTTTTCAGGGTAACCATCATTCCCGAGTGTTCCTGGTATGCTTTTTCCAACCAGTAAATCGCTTCGTCCGGCATATTCAAAAGGGAATACAGAAGCGCGGTATCGGCAGCGTCGCTATAATTGGTTTTTTGTACCTCTGACAATACTTCCTCTTTCTCGCCCATCAATATTTTTACCATTAACAAATCCATATTGGCCAGGCCCTGTCCACCTGAAATTTCCAGTGAACGGTTTATGTCTGCCAGAGCGGCCGGGTAATCTCCCAAATATCCCCTTACCAATCCGCGGAAACGCAGCGCCTCCCCAAATTTTGGGTCAAGGACCAATGCTCCGGAAAAAGCTTCCTGTGCATTTTCAAACTGCCGGGCAAAGTAATAGGCAAGACCCAGTTGCCAATGGGTAATGACATGCAATGGATCGGTCTCCAATACCTTCTGCGCTACTTTTATTGCCCGCTCATAATCTTTCTCAATAAAAATATAGTAGTAGCCTATGAATTCATTTTGATCCGGTAATCCATTTTTAACCGCCCGCTCATATTCCTGCAATGCCGATGCCCAATCCCATTCGTGAAAGAGTTTCACATAGGCCAATACTTTATGTCCCTGGGCATTTCTTGCATCCAGCGCAACGGCTCTTTCGGCAGCCGCACCAGCAAGATGTTTGCTTTCGGTGTTGGTCATGAGACCAAAACCCGCCGCATGAATATAGGCCTCGCCAAGGGAAGAGTACGCAGAGGAATAATCGGGATCAATTTCAATCGCTTTCTTAAAAAGTTCCAGCGCTTCTTTTATGTCATCGAAATCTTTCCTTTTTAGATGGTAATTGCCGCGGAGCCATAAATCATATGCATTCACTTTCTTCGTCGGCCCGGTCTCGTGAAAGGCAGGTATTTCCAGGTGCCCGAAATTCTCCCGGATCTGGTCGGCAATTAGTTCGCTGACTTCATCCTGCAGCGAAAAAATGTCTTCCAGGTCCCGGTCGAAATTTCTCGACCAAAAATGAGTCCCATCATTGGTGCTGACCAATTGGGCCGTGATGCGAACCCTGTTTTTGGCTTTTCGCACGCTCCCTTCTAAAATCATATTCACCCCCAGTTGACTGCCAATTGTTCGTACATCGATATTTTTATTCTTAAAGGCAAAGGAGGAAGTACGGGCAATGACCTTTAGTCCCCGCACGGTGGTCAGGGCATTGATAATTTCTTCGGTTATACCGTCACTAAAATATTCGTTATCGGGGTCGGCACTCATATTCATGAAGGGCAGTACGGCGATAGATTTGCTGGAATAGGATTTGATCTGTTGCGGGTTCATTTTCTGCTATTCCTTGTCGGTACGGCCGTTAAAGGCATGGAGTAACCACAATGCAGGAGGCGTTGTCTGATGCCGATCCAATTTGACCGGTCCTGGGTTGCCGTGGTGAGTATGCTCATCCATGAGGTTATCAAGTGCTTCGGTTGCCCGGACAAGATACTCTTATTGATCCGGGACTGCAATGCTGTTTCTCCGGATAGGGCCAGGGTTGAAAAATCTTCGTGAATCGACGGATCAATTTATTTGAAGTAGGC
>JAGQWZ010000636.1 GCA_020436835.1 Saprospiraceae bacterium
GTTCACACGGTAACGGCTAGAGTATTGAATGATGTAGCCATTGATGCTGGTCCCCATGTCCACAATCCTGCCAATTCCCAGAATAAGCAGTGCCCAGTAAGCATCGAGTAAGACTTCTTCTTTAGAAGACAACTTACAAAGATCGGGAAAGTTGATGCCGATCTCTACCAATAGAAAAACCGCAGCGATAAGCAACAGCAGAGAAGTTTGTTGGTAGAGCGATTTGATGTGAGCCGTGTCCTTCTTTTGCCAGCTCTTGGCGATGATCGGCGCAGAAATAGTTGATATGGACCGATGCGGAATGGCGATGGCCATCGAGATGGTAATAGCCAGGCTATATACACCGGTGTGGTACATATCGTCGAGGCTACCCATCATAAAGGTATCCAGTTGTAGGGCCAACGCACTACCCAGGCTCCCCAGCATACTGAAACCGGCGAAATCAGCCATGACTTTCCCGTATTCCCAGATCTTGGAGTCGGGTTTTTGGAAATGCAATTCGCCCAGTTGCCGCAGGTAGAGTAAAAGGAAAAGGATGATCACGACATAGGCCAGTAAAAAGATCCGGACGACCCAGGTCAGGTCGATGTATCCGAAATAGAATAACAGGATCAGGGCCGGTACGACGAATTTTAGGAAGAGATCGTGAAAGATGGCTGGCCAAACGATGCGTTGGAAATTAGAGATGTAATTGGTTAACATGTTGACGAGGACCAACTGGTAAGTCAGAGGAATAAAATACCAGAGAAACCTTGGATCAAAATTAGATTTCGCCTCCCGGGAGGCGTAATAGGCATAGATCTGATCCCAGAAAAAAATTACAAAGAGTACAAATATCAAAAAGGCCACACTTGCCGCCAGGAAGAGAAAGCTAAGGAAACCGTGATGACCGCCATCCTCCGTCTTGAAGGTAGGAAAAAAACGAATGGTCAGGTTTTGAATTCCCCAGTTTGCAAGTGGCAGGAAGAGTAGTGCTGCAGATTTGAGCAACTGCGTATGCCCATAAGCCTCCGGGGCAAGGTTGTAAACAAAAACCGTACTCAGCATCCCGATCCCGGCACCGAGATAATTTACCAGACTACTCTTAATTCCTTGTCTCTGAATGACCCCCATTACTTACTTTTGCGGGAACGAAATTAAGCATTATTTTTACCTCCGTATGAGCAAATATCTTTTTGTGGTACACAGCAGCATTACGCTACGTATGGCGCGGGCCATTATCCGCGAGAATGGATGGAAGAGAGATAATTGCATCTTCTTAAGCGACCGGGGATTTCAAACGGGAGAAAATGATGTGAAAGTATTGGATATCACACCATTTTTTATTCGCCCAATTCGTTGGCAGGAAAGGAAAAAATTTAGAAGTATCTGTCGAACCAACAAGAAGCTACTTCTGGAGCTGTATTTTTTAATACAATCAGAAGTAGCCGATTCTTTTCAATTGTTTATTCCTCATTCCCGTCCATATGCTTATATGGCGATGATCCGTCATCCGAATTGTACGCAGTATGCTTTTGTTGAAGAAGGCATGTTGAGTTACCGCACGGATTTCTATAATTATGTTCATAGCGCATCATTTATTAAAAGAATTGTCTTAAAGGGAGTGATCAATTATTGTCTTGGTTCCGGTTTTCAAGCCTTCCCTGAATCGCTTCTCTATCAGCATCTTAAATATGCAGGTTGTTACGGTATCAACAAATCAACTTTCCCAACACTGCCTGATGAAAATAAACATATTGTACCTCCTCCGTTTGAACATCAGGAGGAATATGCCTCCATTAAGCACCTATTAGTTGCCGGCCCTTGGATAGAAAAAGGCTATTGTTCAATTGCGGAATATAAGCAACTGAAAAGGGCCTTGTTTAAATACTGGACATCCAAGGGTATTGACGTATTACATGTGAAATTTCATCCGCGTCAGTATCACGAACAGGTGTCGATAGCTTTATTCATGGAACTTGCCGGGGAATTCGCTGACCGGATCAAAGTGATTGAATTACCACCGGAAGCATCGCCGGAAGAAATAGCTTTCAGCAGTCAGGCTGATTTCTACTTAGCCCATAGCAGTTCCACTATTTATGCAAGCCAGTTTGGATGCCGGGTTTTTTCCTACGCAAAAACTATATGGAAGTATTGGCCGGCCTCCCGGGTCTATGTGGACCACTTACCACCTGTAATTACAGAAAATATGATATCATTAGACCTTCCCATTGAGGATAGTACTGATCAAAAATAAATGAATGGAAAAAGTTGTTGCCATTATTCCTGCACTCGAGGATATGAATGCAGGGCCCATCGATCTAACCCGTCTTTTTTGTGGTCGTCCCCTCATTTTCTGGACGCTGGATGCCCTAGAGCAATGCTCAAAAGTTAAACAGATCATCGTGGCTACCAATAGTGATGCAGCGGCTGCTTCCTTATTCCGGATGGAATTCTCTAAAATGGCCATATACCGGACCGAAGCGCCGGATGTAGTTACTTACGAGAGAACCGAAGTATTACTACTCGAGTATCTGCGTCAGTCCCGATTGGCGAACGAAGACATCTTCATGCTGGTTGACTATACCTTCCCGCTCCATACTAGTACTCAATTTGGAGAAGCACTGGATCTAATGCATAGCATTGGGGCCTTTTCGCTCTTTAGTGCAGTTCGTAACCGGCATTTTTGCTGGACACACGACGGGATCAGTATCAGTTATAACTATCGGAAACGTCCTTCAAAGGAAGAGCAACACAAAGAATTACTCGAAACGGAGGGATTTTACATCAGTAAAGTAGGAAGTTTTATTGCCAATATCAATCGCCTGTCCGGCAAGATCGCCGTGTATGAAATGCCGTCTTATACTGCATTTCAACTTCGCGACCCCCTTGATTGGAAAATAGGAGAATTCCTGATGCATCAATATCGTATTGATCATTCCAGAGAAGAGGGTTTTGGGAGAGTCAAACTTGTGGTTTCGGATGTCGATGGGGTCATGACCGACGGTAGTATGTACTATACGGAAAAAGGAGATGAGATCAAACGATTTCATACCTACGACGGTATGGCATTCGGATTGATCCGTGAGCAAGGTATCAAGACCGCGATCATTACTTCTGAAGATACTCAGATGGTTAATAGCCGGGCCAAAAAATTGAAGATCGACTATTTATACCAAGGGCGACGCCATGGAGGCAAACTGGCGGCAATTCAGGATATTTGCGAAAAGGAAGGTATCAGTCTGAGTGATGTAGTCTACATTGGTGATGATATCAACTGCCGGGAGGCATTAAGTGCGGTTGGTTTTGCTTTCTGTCCGGCCAATGCATTGCCGGATATACTAGCTTTGCCCAACATTATATATTTAGAAACAAAAGGAGGAAGCGGAGTAGTGCGGGAAGTTTACGAAAAATATTTACGGCCTAGTTTTGAATGATGGATCTTGAGCTTCTTCAATTTGCTGTATTCTCTTCTCTAATCCCGATATTTTTAAACCGACTAGATTTTAATGAAAAAAATACAGATCGACAAATCGCAATCTATATCGAATATTAACAGGCTGGTCCAAAGGTTGTTCCCTATCCATAGAACGCTGGTTAATGAGGGCTATCGGAAGTCAATGGACATCCTTAAGGAAGAATTGCCATTCAAAGTTTATGAAGTTCCCAGCGGTAAGGAAGTCCTGGATTGGATTGTGCCGAGATCATGGAATGTAGATGTTGCGAGGATAAAAGATCCTGATGGAAATATACTGGTCGACTTTGCCGACCACAATTTGCATTTATCTGCTTACAGTGAAGTGTTCAATGGGAAGATCAGTCGGGAAGAATTGCTCACTCATTTGAATTTTCGTGAGGAATTGCCAGACGCTATTCCCTACAATTATCATTATTACAAAACAAATTGGTCTTTTAATCTTAGCTACAATACCTACCGTGAAAAGTTCATTTTTGATACTTATGAGGTAGAAATGAAGATTAGAGAATATGATGACTTTTTACGGATCGGTGAAGTCTTTTTACCGGGTGAACTGGAGAAAGAGGTACTTATTACAACTTATATGTGTCATCCATCCATGATGAATGATAATCTATCAGGAATAATGGTGGCGACGGAGCTATTCAGATATTTACAATCCCTAGAGCCACTAAAATATTCCTATCGCCTGATAATCATCCCAGAAACTATTGGCGCCATTGCCTTGCTTTCAGAGTATCCGGAAAAATGCCAAAAAGTGATGGCCGGACTCACTGTCTATTGCTGTGGTGGCGCAGGTAAAGTTCACTATAAAAATACGTACAACAGTGCTACGTACATCGATAAAATTGCGGCGTATACTTTAGAAAGATTCTACCCAGAACAGCATAGCATTTTACCTTTTTGGCCGGGAGGATCTGATGAAAGACAGTTTAATGGTACGGGTATTAGAATGCCTATGGGTGCTTTGACCCGTACACCGGCTGCGGAATTTAAGGAATATCATACTTCATTAGATACCCCCGAATCAATCCCGGCGGAAAGCCTGGTAGATACCCTGGAGAAACTAGCCACCATGA
>JAGQWZ010000637.1 GCA_020436835.1 Saprospiraceae bacterium
TGAATTGTAGAAGTAGAGAATTTGATCAGGTGAATAGGTGATTAGTCGATCAGGAAACTGGTTAATCAATGGTCAGGAAGCAGTTGTGTCTATTTGCAGATAGGCTGGTACTTTTGGTACTCCTGGTACCTTTGGTACTCTTCACCTCTGACCACTGAATACTGAATACTGAATACTGACTACTGACTACTGACTACTACTGAATCCAGGGATCCGAAAACTTCTTATGCCTTAATTCACTTATATCAGTTAGCGTCCTGAAGAATGCAATTAATGCGCTTTTATCCTCCTGACTGAAATTAAATTTACGCGGCTGACCTTTTTCATCCTGCAACTGAACTCCCAGGTTTTTATGGGGTTGAATTCCGTTACTATAAAAGTCGATCACCTCCTCTAAAGTCTCAAAACGACCATCATGCATGTATGGTGCGGTTAAAGTGATATTTCGTAAAGAAGGAATTTTAAAAAGACCATCATTTTCTGCCATACTGGTGATTTCACCCATGCCGCGGTCATTACTTTCTCTTTCTAATCCATTATTTGCCGCAACTTCCTGGGTTATCTGGCTGAGCACATTAATCGACTTCCCATGGCAGGATGCACAATTTGCAGCAAAGAGTTTTAATCCCCGGGATTCCATGTCCGTCAGTTGTACCGGTGTTTTATTGCTGGCATTGGTAAATCCATTTTGCATTTGATCAAATTTGGAATTCCCGGCCGTCATTCCCTGCATGAAAGCTTCAATGGATGAGAGCACCATATGACCCTCCACTTCATGAGTGGAAAAAGCTTTTTGAAAAAGAATTTCATAATGCCTTTTCCCTTTGATGCGTGCTACCACTTCCTCCATCTGCATACCCATCTCCTTTTCATTTGCCATCGTCGATTCGATCTGCAGATGGGTATTATCGGCCCTCAGATCCCAAAATAAAGATGCCGATCCCGGATTACCATCGGTACCGTATTCTCCTGCAAAAGAACTGAAGGCTCCAAGTGCCAGTGAATTTCTGTCGGTACTGCGGGCATATATGCCGCTACTTAAAGGCGTATTGTCTGCAAAGGCATACTCTTGCTTATGGCAGGATCCACAGGAAACACTGCCATCTTCTGAAAGGGATTTGTCATAAAAAAGCACTCTGCCCAGGGTAGCTTTTGTGGCCGACCCAAAAGCCTTTGGGCCCTGCGTATAGAGATCAAAATCACGAGGTAAATCCAATACCTCCCTCAGATCTGCATATTCCTGATCGGTGTATTGAACAAATTGTACGCTGTCGATTTCTATTTCCTTGGCGCAGGAAGCCAGGGCAATAATCAGGGTGAGAAGGAGAATTCTGTCCATAAGGTCAAAGTTTGAAAAAGTAACGTATAAAAATGGCTCAATAACCGGGTTGCTGATTCCCCGGAATGTTTAACAACAGAGGCCGCATTTCATATTTGATGTAATGCTTCTGTAATATAACATTAAAATAACATTTCTTCAATAGCAAAGATCCCAATCGCACTCCTTATCAAGTAATTTTCCACCGGGAAGGGACCCCTCCTTTATTGCCGAAGTAAGATAAAATGATTACTTTCAGGGCGCTAAGCCCACCTGCTACCTTATTATTCAGAAAAAAATTGAAGATGAAACATACAATAGCCCTGCTATTATTATTGGCATTCATCGCTTGCAAGCAAAAGACTGCTTCAGAAGGCGAAGAGATGACCAGAGCTGAAGATACAAACACGACTGCTTTTGAACCGAAGCCTCAGTTTATTTCCGAACAAGAGGTTACTGTTTTGGAACTTGGAGCAAAAGCACCGGATTTCAATCTGCCCGGAGTAGATGGAAAATTCCACACATTGGATGAATATGAAGATGCTGATGTCCTGGTCATTATCTTCACCTGCAACCATTGTCCTACTGCCCAGGCTTATGAAGAACGGATGATCGAAATCGTTAATGACTACCAGGGTAAAGGGGTTCAATTGATCGCAATTTCTCCCAATAATCCTCTTGGATTACTCTACGAAGAGCTTGGTTATACGGATCTTAATGACGACTATGAAGCGATGATTCTCCGGGCTGATTATGCTGACTACAATTTTCCCTATCTCTACGATGGTGACACCGAGGAGGCCTCCTTGCAGTATGGACCGGTGGCCACTCCGCACGCCTATGTATTCGACAGTGAACGAAAACTCACTTACCAGGGCCGATTGGATGGAAATGAAAAACCCGGTACCGGTAATGCCGAGGATGTAAGGGCGGCTATTGATGCTACGCTGGCCGGCAATCCGGTGGAGACACCCACGACCAAGGTTTTCGGTTGTTCTACTAAATGGGGGTGGAAAAATGAATATCACAAAAAGGTAGATGCGGAATGGGCTGCCAGAGAAGTCAACCTGGAAATGGCTGATGTCGAAAAAATTCAGTCAGTGGTAAAAAATTCGGGCGGAGAAAAACTGCGATTAATCAATGTCTGGGCAACCTGGTGTGGACCTTGTATTATAGAGTATCCCGAATTTCTCGTGCTACAGAGAATGTATGGCGCCCGGGATTTTGAGTTTGTTTCGATATCTGCCGACAAACCTGAGGAACATGATAAGGCGCTTAAATTTCTTGAAAAACAGGAATCAGGCGTCACCAACTATCTCTTTTCACTAGATGACAAATATGCATTGATCGAAGCTGTTGATCCCGACTGGAACGGGGCGCTTCCCTATACCCTTTTAGTTGATACGGAGGGTAACAAAGTGTGGGCACATCAGGGACAGGTCAATTTTCTGGAGTTAAAAAGAGCCATTGTCGAGCACCCAATGATGGGACGGTATTATTAATTATTTTTTCTTCATTCTTTTATCTTCATTTTTAAGAAACTCAAATGAAAAAGCAAATTCTCTCGATCGCAATTCTATTCTTTGCCATCATATCCCTGACCACTGCTCAGGATCAATATAGCGTCTTATTATTCACCAAAACTGCAGGCTTCCATCATGTTTCCATTCACGAAGGAGTGGATGCTATTCGCAAATTGGGAGACCGGCATCATTTCCGTGTCGACTGGCAGGAATCTTCCCGGGTCTTCAATGCGGAAAACCTGGAGAAGTATTCCGTCATTATCTTCCTAAATACTACCGGTGATATTCTTGATGATGAACAACAGTTGGCCATGGAATCATTTATCCGTTCCGGTAAAGGATTTGTAGGAATCCATAGTGCCGCCGACACCGAATATGAATGGCCCTGGTACACCAGGATGCTTGGCAGGATGTTTAAGATCCATCCAAAAATTCAAACGGCAAAACTAAGAACCGTTGACCGCAATTTCCCTGGCATGGAAACCACGCCGGACAGCAGAATATGGACGGATGAATGGTACCAGTATCAGGAAGAAATGAGTGATGATCTGAATTATCTGATCACCGTCGACGAAAAAACCTTTGACCCCAAGGTAAAGTGGGGAGATAATGTAGGAGAAGGAATGGGCGATTTCCACCCTATGGCCTGGTACCATGACTATGATGGAGGAAGAGCCTACTATACCGGATTGGGTCATGTTCCTTCCACTTTTAGTGATCCTGTCTTTCTGGATCAATTGGCCGGAGCAATCTGGTGGGCAGCCACGGGCAAAGGAATGGACAAACCCCACTAATCGACAGGACCGGCATAAGTTAAACCACGCACATCACATTTTCGAAGATCGCAAATATGAGCCTGTCTCATTCCTGAATTTGATGGATTAGGGTGGCTGTTTCTTCCCTGCCAGGCATGGTCCCAGCATGTATCGTTGGGAGGAGTTAGACGCATGCCTGAAATGAACAATCCTCTGATTGATCAAAAAAAATTGCCGGCAATTTATGGAAAGCATCAACGTTGCTCCTCTTCATCATGTAAATCTGATAAAAAGAAATTTCTTCGCCTTTGAAAGGCTCCAGTATATATTCATTAAGTAGATTGTAAGCATGTCAATGCGAGTTTGAGCAGCTCACCTCCGCTGGTTGTTGAGTTGCTCTTTTATTTATACTGGAATAAGCACATATGGTGATTAATGGCTAACATTCTGAAGAATTTCCGCTATATACTTAATTGGCACAAAACTTTTTAACTAAGTACTCCCCTGCCTCTTAGAGACTGCACAAATGATCCGATCCGATCCTCAAGATTCTGATCGGTTGAACCGATGTGTTTGATAAATGCACTTCCTACGATAGCTCCCTGGGCAAACCGGCAGGCCTGGGAAAAAGTCTCATGATTCGAAATTCCAAATCCGATTAACCGTGGATTTTTCAGATTCATCCCATTGATGCGATCAAAATATTCTAATTGAGCCTGAGTGATTTCAGATTTGGCTCCGGTGATCGATGCATTGGAAACCATGTAAATAAAACCTCTGGCAAGATCATCGATTTTTCGCACTCTGGTTGCTGAGGTCTGCGGTGTAATGAGAAAAATGATGTGCAAACCGGAAGCCTCAATTTTTTCCTTTAATTCCAGTTCATAAATGTCCACCGGAAGGTCGGGAATGATTAATCCATCGATACCGACGTCAACACAGGATTGCAGAAAATGATCTACCCCATACTGCATCATTTGATTTAAATATCCCATAAAAAGCAGGGGCATCTGAGTTTTACTCCGGATATTTTCTAATTGACTGAACAGGATATCCAGGGTCATTCCATTCTTTAGTGCCATACTTCCACTCTCCTGGATAGTCGGACCATCCGCCATCGGATCTGAATAGGGCATTCCTATTTCGACAATATCAACTCCGGCAGCATCCAGATGCAGAATGATCTTTTCCGTATCATCCAGTTTAGGATAGCCGGCAGTGAAATAAATATTAAGAATTTCTTCTTTCTTGGACTGAAATAATTGATCTATCCGGTTCACGATTCCAATTTTTTGATGTAGGTACTTAAATCCTTGTCTCCTCTACCGGAGAGATTGATCACAATATGATCCTGGGGGGTGTATTTTAAATATTTCATGGCCGCAAAGGCATGTGCCGATTCGAGGGCAGGAATGATGCCTTCAAGACGGGTTAATAAAAAGGCAGCCTCCAGGGCCTCTTCGTCAGTGATGCTGATGGCCTCTGCCCGACCGCTTACGATCAGGTTTGAATGCATGGGTCCGATACCGGGATAATCCAATCCGGCAGAAATGGAGTAAGGTTCGATGATTTGGCCGTCAGCAGTCTGCATCAATAGCGTTCTGCTGCCGTGAATGATCCCTTTGGTACCAAGTACACTGGTGGCTGCAGACTCGCCCGAATCAATTCCCAGTCCGGCTGCTTCGACGGCCACCAATCGTACCGAAGGATCTTCCAGATAATGATAATAAGCGCCCGCGGCATTGCTGCCACCGCCAACACAAGCGATGATGATATCCGGGTTTTCCGCTCCCGTCTGTTCTTTCAATTGCCATTTCATCTCTTCACTGATCACAGCCTGAAAGCGGGCTACCATATCCGGGTAGGGATGCGGACCTACCACGGATCCGATGATATAGTGCGTATCCACCGGATTATTGATCCAATCTCGGATCGCTTCATTGGTGGCATCCTTCAGGGTTTTACTGCCGCTGGTGGCCGGTACTACCCTGGCACCGAGCATTTTCATTCGTGATACATTAGGGGCCTGGCGGCCAATGTCAATTGCCCCCATATATACAATGCACTCCAGCCCCATCAATGCGCAAACCGTAGCGGTCGCTACCCCATGCTGTCCCGCACCGGTTTCGGCGATAATCCGGGTCTTACCCAACCGCTTGGCCAGGAGTATCTGGCCGATCGTGTTATTGATTTTGTGGGCACCGGTATGATTCAGATCTTCTCTCTTGAGATAAATATTACTGCCATAATGCCGGGATAATCTCCTGGCAAAATAAAGTGGGGTTGGCCTTCCCACATAATTTTTCAGCAGCTGTTGCATCTCCTCCTGAAAATCAGGCTCCGCCATAATTTCCAGATACCGTTGCCTTAATTCCTCAATATTGGCATGCAACATTTCCGGTATAAATGCACCGCCAAAATCACCGTAAAATCCTCTTTCATCAACCGAATAATGCATATTTAAATTTTTGAACTAATTGAATGTTTTTAAACCCGGGATCAATTTCAAATTGACTGTTAATATCAATTCCCGCCCATTTGGGATGAGAAAAAGCTTTCAGGATATCAACGCTTTCCGGAGAAATACCACCACCTAATAAGAAAGGGGTATCACCCTGATAATTCTCCATTAGTTTCCAGTCAAACATTTTTCCGGTCCCTCCCGGTACAATCCCTTTTGTATCGAAAAGAAAATAATCACAATGACCTTCGTACGGCATCACCTGAGAAAAATCGAAACGGTGATCGACAGAAAAACTCTTTATAATGATCAGGTTTCTTCGTCGATATTCACTGCACGTCCCGGGACTTTCAATACCGTGAAATTGTAAACCATCCAGATCAAATGTTTTAATTTTCCTGATAATAAACGAATCCTCTGCATCGACAAACACGCCGATTTTTTTGGCACTTACCTGACTTAGATCCGGAGGGTCGGATACATAGCGGGGAGATCTCTCATAAAATATAAAGCCCATCCAGTCAGGCTGAAGCCGCTGAAGATCTTCGATATTATCTTCATATTTCATTCCGCAAACCTTAAAGATCATGGCTGCCCCGTATATTTTAAAACATCCTGAATAAATTTTTTACACGCATTCCCCGGGCTTTTTGTTTTCATAAAATTTTCACCGACCAGGAAGCCCTCAAATCCTGCAGTGGCAAGTTTTACCACCGCCTGCGGATCACTAATACCACTTTCGGAAATACAGACGAAATCACCTTCCAGACGACTCAACAGGCGAATAGAAGCATCTAAATCTACTTTAAAAGTCTTCAGGTTGCGATTATTAATTCCCACAATATTTAAATATGGATTGATCTTGTCAATCTGGTCTTCCGTATGCATTTCCAACAAAACTTCCAACCCCAACGAACGGGCAAATTGACTTAGGTGGGCTACTTCATTCCTGGTTAATACTTCCGCGATAAGCAGGATCAGATCGGCACCGGCGCTCTTAGCCTCGAGTATCTGAAATTCATCAATAATAAATTCCTTGCGCAGGAGGGGAACATCCACCGCATTTCTCGCAGTGACCAGATCGTCCAGGCTACCACCAAAATACTGCTGGTCGGTGAGCACAGAAATACCAGCACACCCGGCCTCTTCATATGAACTTACTACTGGAATGACCTCGGCTTCATTAAATATATCTCCTTTCGAAGGAGACCTGCGTTTAAATTCGGCAATAATGGCAGCCGGTCCTTTGCCTTTCAAAGACGCCGACATCGAATTTACCGTTCGACCGAAGAAGGCAGATTGCTCCAACTCTCCAGTGGTGATTTGCTGCTTGCGTTCGGTTACTTCCCGCTGTTTTGTGACAATAATTTTTTCTAAAATATTCATCCTTCCGTCTTGCTCTTGATCTAATGATAGCTATCCTAGTGTTCCAATGCCTTCTTGAGGCTTGTCATCGCTTTTCCACTGTCGAGAGATTCTTTAGCTTCAGCGATACAATCCCCGAACGAACGATCCGGATGAAAACGGTGTATGGCCAGACCTGCATTTGCATAGACCACATCCCGTTGTTCCTTTGTTCCCTTGCCACTCAAAATGTCTGTGAATATTCTGGCTGCTTCCTCAACCGAATTTCCTCCATCCAGGGCAGACTCCTGAATGTAGTCAAAACCGAGTTCCTCGGGAGAAATAAATAAGTCATCATCATTTGAACGGTAACTGAAACGGTCCGTCAACGATATCTCATCGTAACCATCCAAATTAAAAATCACCGCAAAGGGTTTTCCATCTTCCTGGAGGATATACTGATAGAGCCGGGACAGGTTCATATCAAAAACACCCAGAAAATGTCGATTAGGCCGGGAGGGATTCACCAGTGGTCCCAACATATTAAAAAAAGTTTTCATACCTAAAGCCCTTCTCACCGGACCCACTGCCTTCATGGCGGGATGAAACAAAGGAGCATGCAAAAATATCATATTCGATTTATCAAGCCGTCGATTTATTTCATCTTCATCATTGGTAAAGGAATAGCCCAGAGACTCCAGAACATTGGAAGAACCACTGACCGATGAAACCCCATAGTTTCCATGCTTTGTCACTGAATAACCGGCACCGGCTACCACAAAACAAGTCAGCGTAGAAATATTAAAAGTGTTTTTTGAATCTCCGCCGGTACCAACAATATCTATCGAGTCTCTTCCTTTCAGGTCAACCGGACGGCTAAGCTCAAGCAATGCATCTCTGAATCCGTGTAATTCATCTTTTGTGATCGGTCTCATTTTAAAAACGGTGAGAAATGATGCCAGGAGCGGGTCACTAAATTTTTCTTCACTTATTTCCAGTAATATATCTTTTGCCTCCTGGCGGCTTAATCGTTTCTGATCAAATAGATCCTCTAAAATCTTTTTCATGATGATGAAATTTTTCTAATCAGGCCAATGACCGTCTATTTTTGTTTTCGAATAATTTCTCCTGGTACTTTTCCGCGTAGTCGAAGAAATTCTTTAGAATTTTCTTGCCATCAGGGGTGAGGATACTCTCGGGATGGAACTGAACACCCCTGACATTAAATTCCTTGTGTCTGAGTGCCATAATGGTTTTTGTATGATCTTCCGCAGTAATCTCCAGACACTCAGGCAATCCATCCTTTTGCACAATCCATGAATGGTAGCGCCCGGCTGGAAACGGATTAGGTATACCCTCAAAAAGTATATCCTCTTCAGTCACCGTGATCTCAGTCGCAACCCCATGAAATACCTGATCCAGATTATGTAATTGTCCTCCAAATACCTCACCGATCGCCTGGTGTCCAAGGCAAACTCCCAGGATGGATTTGGTGCGATGATATTCCTCGATCACTTTGGGGGTGATCCCTGATTCGGAAGGCACTCCCGGGCCAGGTGATAAAACGATTATATCGTAGAGCTCCACCTCATTGAGTGGGATTGCATCATTGCGGAATACATCGACCGGATAGGGTACAATTTCACGGATATATTGTACTAAATTATAAGTAAAAGAATCATAATTGTCGATTACTAAAATTTTCATAGCATTTTAATTTAATTGTTCAGCCAGGATTAAAGCCCTTTTAAGGGCCCCTAATTTATTGTTGACTTCCTGCAACTCACTTTCTTCAACACTGGCAGAAACGATTCCGGCACCTGCCTGGCGGTAAAGGGTATTATTGATACTTAAAAAAGAACGGATAATGATGGCGTGGACCACATCGCCATTGAAATTGAGAAAGCCAATGCCACCTCCATAAAAAGAGCGATTAATATTCTCATATTTATTGATCAGCTCAATGGCCTTGTACTTGGGCGCACCGGACAAAGTGCCGGCGGGAAAAGTATCACCAAAAATCTGGATTGTATTGGCATTATCTTCCAGTTGACCCGTCACTTTCGACACCAGATGAATGACATGACTAAAATATTGTATCTCCTTCAACTCCTGCACTTTTACGTCATGACAATGCCGGCCAAGGTCATTGCGAGCGAGATCCACCAGCATCACGTGTTCTGCATTTTCTTTAGGATCAGCGATTAATTTTTCTGCATTTAAAGCATCTTCTTCATCATTTCCCGTTCGCTTATAGGTGCCGGCAATAGGATTCACCTGGGCGGTTTTTCCTTTGACCAGCAACTGATGCTCCGGCGAACTTCCGAAAATCCGGTATGAACCGTAGTCAAAATAATAAAGGTAAGGTGAAGGATTGATCGACCTTAAAATGCGATAAACCTTAAAATCATCTCCCTTGAATTTTTGCTTAAACTGCCGGGAAAGCACGATCTGAAACACATCTCCTATATGGCAGTGATGTTTACCTTTCGTGACTAATTCTTTAAATTCCTCATCAGTCAGATTACTTGTCTCCTCTCCCACCAGTTTGAATTCATATTCAGGTATATGATAGTCAAAAATCATTCTACGGATTTTTTCCAGTTGAGAGTTTTCACCTACCAGACGATTTTCAATTAGAAATATCTGTTCATTGAAATGATTAATATTAATCAGGTACCGGTAAAATATATAATGCATATCCGGTATTCTCGTTTGGTGCTTCTCTTCCGGAAAGGTCAATGTGTCGAAATACTTCACAGCATCGAAATTGGTATGCCCGACAAAACCATTCACAGGTATACCCTTTTCCGGTGAAACCTTCATTTCATGCATGAAATTTTTAAAAATTTCGGTGACTTCCATTGGCCGGGACAAAGTAATTCGCCTTATTTCACCACCAGGGTAAGTCAGGGTGACTAATCCATCCAGCACCTTGATGCTTGCCAGTGGTTCAAAACCAATTATAGAATTACTATTTTCCGACGAACGGTAATCATTACTTTCCAGCAAACAGGGAGAGAGAAAACGGTCCCGGATTTTCAAAAATATCGATACCGGAGTCACTGTATCACTCAATAGCTGTATACATTCTGTAATAACTTCTTTCATTTGATCTCTAATGTTTCAATTTGGCTAAAAAGAGAAACGGCCCGTCGGGTGTTCCGACGAGCCGCTTTTTATATTTTACAAATAGTGCTCTATCAATACACCCTTTTCAGTATATTGCTAGACCACCACCAGTATCTGTTTATTGTTGTTCTCATATTCTTATCGGGAGCTAATATATGTCTTCTTTTTGATTTAAATCAAAAAATATTCCGAAAAAGGTGTTTGCTGCCCGTTCACAGGAATAATGCACGCTCTAAACATCGCAGATAATTTGGCTTAATTAGGGAATGGAAAATGAGCAAACCCGTCAATGCTGTTTGTTGCTACACTTTTGATATCTTGAGAAAATACCAGAGACCGATGTATTCTATCATAAAACATTTTTGGTTCGTCATCATCTGCCTTTCCCTTTGTACCTGCAGCTCAGAAACTGCCCCAAAGGCATGGACATTCGTCAGTATGCCGGATTTCCTAAATGTCGACTGCGATTATCCCCAAATCGGTTGGGAGGAATCGCTGGAATACATACTCACTGCTGTAAAGAAAGAAGACCCGGACTTTCTGATGGTACCCGGAGATCTGGTGATGGGCCATTGGGATGATGCAAGCTGGAATAGCCAGGACACCATCGAAAAGTACGCCGATCGGTACTACTCTGCCTGGAAAAGCAGGATGAACCGGCATGAGCTTGCATATTATACGGCAGTCGGAGATCACGAACTGGGAGATAACCCATGGAGGGACACTGCCAAAGTCGCTACGATTCCCTTTTACCGGGCTGCATTCCGAAAACATCTGCAAATGCCATTGAACGGACCCTGGCATCTTCCCGGGACTGCTTTCTGGTGGAAGCATAAGGGAGTCCTTTTCATATCGGTCGACGTATTTGAAGATGGCGAGAGTGACCAGGGTGCAATTAAAGCGGGGGTAAGCGGCAAACAGCTTCGCTGGATGGAAGATATCTTTCTAGCTAATCAGGATGCAAAATACCGGATCGTCATGGGCCATACACCAATCCTCGGCCCGGTACGAAAGTGGAGTTCCAGCGGTCTGATGATCAAGGAAGGACGGGATGCCCCCTTGTGGCAGTGTATGAAGAAGTATAACGTAGACGCCTATCTATGTGGTGAAGTACATGCGATCACCTGTACGGAAAGAGACAATATTATGCAGATTGCCCATGGAGGACTGATAGGGTATAATACGCGAACCAATTACCTGGTAGTCACCGTAGAAGCCAACCGCTTGACCCTGGAGATAAAGGAAATTGAACTTATGCCGAGCGGAGATCACTTATGGCAAACAAAAAACAACCGGCCTCTCAAAAGGGTGGACATCGTTGATCCTGTAAAGGGGTTTTATACCATAGCAAAGGCGGTTTTGGTTCGAGACGGACCGGAAAAATTTATCGACAGAATCGGCTATTTCAAACCTGAATATGAATTCAGCACCGATCAGGCCGCTCCTATTTTCCGTAAGGGCAGCCGACCCGGTATAGTGACCGAGTTGCCAAAAATTATTGCCGGGCAATAATATCTTTGTCCCTCAAATGGATTGGATATATGGATAATCTGAATGCGCAGTACTGGCAGCAGAGATATCGGGACGGATACACCGGTTGGGACATCGGTCATATATCCGGAGCAATGCGGCATATTATCGATCAGCTGCCAGAGGAAGCCAAAGACCTGCAGATCCTGGTACCCGGTGGTGGAAATGGCTACGAGGTAGCCTACCTGTGGAGCAAGGGGTTTAAAAATGTATGGCTTCTTGACTGGGCATTGGCTCCCCTGGAAGAATTTCAAAATCGTTATCCTGATTTTCCCCCCAGTCAATTGATCCACCTTGATTTTTTTGCTCTTACCGGTGAATATGATCTTATTCTGGAGCAGACATTTTTTTGTGCTTTAAATCCGGACAAACGCAAGGACTACGTCCGTAAAATGAACAGCCTTCTTTCCATGGAGGGAATTTTACGAGGCGTATTATTTCAGGTACCGATGTTTCCTGACCGGCCACCTTTTGGCGGATCCGTTGAAGAGTACCGAACTCTTTTCGGTGAAATATTTGAGGTGGTTTATTTCCAGGACTGTGCATATTCTGAGCCGGCAAGATTAGGAACGGAGGTAGAATTTAAAGTGAGGAGAAAAAAATAAGCGGAAGATATATCTACCTCCCGCTTTTTCTTCCGATGGGCTCACATCGCACCGACCGGATATAATTCAGCAATCAATATTTCTAAATTCTTCGTCCCAGCAATGCCAATCGGCATCCCCAAAATGAAATGGATCTTTTACCCTGCCATATTTTTGCTCCTTACTCCACTCAATCATAAGTTTGCGATCCTCATCCGCATCATATACATCATACGTGCGGTTCATTCCGCTGGTCGTGTTATAATTCTCTGAAAATTCTATGTAGTTGCCATTGTCTTGATGATTAGGTATAATGTTCGTATAGCGAATGGATGCGGTTCCGTCGCCAAAATCACGGGAATACTCAATACCAATATAGGGTTGGGGGTTATTAGGCTGGTAATTCAGCGTCCATTCTCCGTGGGTACGGTCCGTGGCAGTGACCCCTGTATACCAGTGCACTTTTGAGAATCCTCCAACCTGAGTAATGTACATGTCCCATTGTACCTCCGTTGGACTAATAAATTGTCCGGTTAATTCTGCCTGATACGTTGAACCATCCGCCACAAAGTCGTAAGCCCAAAGCCAGATGCCATTACCCTGAAATTCAGCTTTATGGTTGAAAGCCTCTGCATACGATGCGACTGGAATCACCATATTGATAGTGACTACCGCGTTCCAGATAACCACATTACTGGCGGCATAAAACCAGTTTGCATAATTATTAACGGTTCGGGAATTTGCAGCACCGGGAGCCTTATCTGTGGTGTCCACGTTCTCAAATCCACTGAACGGCATCAGAAAGGTCTCCATAGGCGGTAACGTGGGTGCAGTACCGGCATCCTCTGTAATAATTGGATCTTTGGTACATGCCTGAAAAAGGGTTATCAGGATCACAGCAATAAAAGCGACACTAAAATTTCTCATAATATTCATTTTAATTCTGTTTAGGGGGTTCCAAGAAGGTTGTCAATGTAGATCGAAAACCAAGCCAATTACTTCATTTCGATCCTGTCACTTTATATACACCTGGCTATGTATTTACCCTATAAGAAAATCCGATTTTTTTCAAATTTTTCACGTCTTCGATAAATTGTAAAAAAAGGAATACTATAAATCACTGAACGGCAATCTTCTATGTTGTCTCTCCGTAAAAAAGCTACTGGACGAGGAAATCAAATGCTTACCGTGCTAATAAAGTATCGGATAATACGGCGCAGACACTGAAATAGCCCAGGGCCCCATTAGAGATATTGGATTCGAGACTGCTGGATGCCTCGTCGAATACGCCTCCTTGCCATTGTGTCTCCATCACCAACGTACGGAGATACTCTGCGAAACCCGCATCAAGCCCATATTTATGTACAATCACTCGACTACCCCGGGGAAAGATCAATTCATCCATGGCAGGTCTGAATATTTCATTACCATCGATTGTGCTAAATGTATAATAAAAGAGCCGGGCACCGCGGGGTATCATGGGATTTATGGGCTGCCAGTCTACAAATATCTCATACATGGACTGTTCAAGTGGATGATAGACAGGGGCTACCTGGTTGATTTTCAAGCTATCGCCGCCTGACACCGGCAGAAATGTTATTCTACCAAGTGGCGCTACAAATGAGAGCTCTTCTGAAGCCTCATAGATCTCGTTATTCCAGTAGATACTCAGTGTATATATCTGATCTTTACGGGCAGAAAAAGGCTCACGACTTAAGTATAGTCCCGGATCGAGCAGGGATCTTCGAAAAGAATACACCTCCCCGCCCGCGGTGACCTTAACGTCTGCGTCGTCCACGTTGATTGCCTCCTGGCTTAGCTCATCAAAACTCAATGAAAGTCGAACCTGCTGAATTTTGGTCTGATTAGTCAAGATCGCTTCAACCACCAGGCGACCATTGTCCTGACTTTTTAGTTTCCAATCCACCTCCTCCACACAGGCACTATAAAATAAACCGGTAAGTATTATCAAGAATAAAGGAGTTCGAATTCCAGTGATGATCCGCTGACTTATCTCAAATAGTCCGTAAACAAACTTCATAGTTCAAATTTATAGGTAAGAGAAGGCATAAAACGGATCAGGTCAGATTGGGTAGCAATAAGGTCCGGCTCTTCAATAAAATTTGCCGGCACTACGGGTCGATCGGGACCATTTGATATTTTATTAAAATCGACGGAAACGATATTTTTATGCCTTAGGGCATTGTAAAAGGACAGATTCAGACTATGTTGAAACCTATTCTGCAGATTTCGATTTAGAGTGAATTTCAGTGCCAGATCCAGACGTTGGTATGCAGGCAGGCGGTCGTTATTTTTTTCTGCATAAACAGGAACTGTCTGATTTAGATAACGATAAAATCCGGTGGGTGATGAAAATGCCGATCCGGAATAAGCGGTGAAATAAGATGAGAGAGAAAATCGCCGGGTGATCTGATAATTTAAAAGCACACTAAAATCATGGGGGCGATCCTGAAAAGCCGGATAGACTTTGCCATTATTCAATGCCGGTGTTGTCCGCATTGCTCTTGAATAAGTGTAATTGATCCAGCCGTTAAGTCTGCCCTGTTCTTTTTTTAATTGGATTTCCCCACCATAAGCATCCATGGAGCCAAACCGCAATTCACCTTCGAGAAGGGGATTAATAATTGTATTTGCATGAGGGCGATAATCGATCTGATTTTCCAGGTCCTTATAGTATGCAGCCAGGGTAAACTCGATGCCCGATTTCTCAAAATATTTTAAATAACTGACATCAATCTGGGTAGCGGCCTGTGGTTTTATATTCGGGCTACTGGGCAACCAGACTTCAAATGAAGTGAATGGAGATACCGAATTTGAGATCAATTGAATATACTGATGATACCGTCCGGCGGATATCTTGAAATTTGAAGTTCGATTTAATGCATATTTCAAAGAAATCCGTGGATCCGGACTAAAATATGCGTGATAAACTCCTTCTTCATACTGTTGGGTATCTTTTACCTCGTAATTGAAATTGTACCCAAATACGTTCGCTGGGCCAAGGTTTTGCCAGGAAGACAACCTCAGGCCTGCTTTTAATTCCAGTTTGGATGAAACCTCAGCTTCCAACTGATAATATAAAACGCGTTTTCGACTTCTACCTTTACTGATATCCGGTAAATTGATCAGCTCATTTGAGGTGGATATGGTTCCGGGATTAAATCCAAATCCGGCAAATTCAAAGCCAAAAGCTGCTTTTAAGCCTGAGGAAATATAATGGGAAAAATCCGTTTTTAAACTCAGTGTGCCGATTGCAGATTCCCAGGCATTTTCATCAAATCCAAGCCGGTAACGATATGATCCGGTATATAGGGTGGTGTTGGAAAAGAGTCTTCGGCCAAAAACATGATTCCACCGGATCGTGCTGGCCAGGTTACCCCAACTTATCCCACTACTGTCTACTTGATTTAATAACGCATCCCTGCCGGTGATCAACGTAAAATAAAGACGGTCACTTTCACCAATCCGGTAATTCCATTTAAAATTAAAATCGCCAAAAAATAATTCGGCATTGGGATTTGAGTCCCGGTATAGCCACTCGAAATTAGAGCGTCGTACGGAAGTAAAA
>JAGQWZ010000638.1 GCA_020436835.1 Saprospiraceae bacterium
CAGAATGAATCCAAGCTGATCATTGATGCTAGTCCAAATCAGACCAATTCAAATCCCCTTATCCGCTTGAGAAATTCGCAGGGAGATGATCTTCTGTGGGTTCATTCAGACAACGCAACAAATACCTTTATGGGATTTTCATCTGGAGTGGCGAATACCGGTGTTTCAAATACATTTATCGGATCATTTGCGGGTATTCTCAACATGAGTGCCGATTATAACACTGCAGTGGGGTATGCCGCACTCAGTCGTAACCGATCCGGTGAACTTAATACAGCTGTCGGAAGCTTTGCATGCAGAAACAGTCAGTCCGGGAGTTACAATACCGCCTTGGGGTACTTTAGTTTGTATAATACGAATGGTGCTGAATACAATACGGCCATCGGGTATAATGCAGGCAGTACCTGGAACAATGGATACAATAATGTTTTTGTAGGAGCTAATACCGACGTTACCACCACTGGACTTTTTAACGTCATTGCAATGGGACAGGGTACCGGTGTGAGTGCCAGTAGCACGGCTCGCTTTGGAAATTCCGCTACCATGTCTTATGGTGGATGGGCCAACTGGACTGATGTCAGTGACGGCAGGTATAAGAAAAATATTCGGGCAAATGTGCCAGGTCTGGAATTTATCCTGAGACTAGAGCCCGTTACTTACAATCTGGATGTCAGTGCCATTAGTCGTGATCTAAATGAAAATCAAGGCAAGGAATGGAATATCGAGATGAAAAATGCGATTGCTGAAAAAGAGAAAATGCTCCAGACCGGATTTATCGCACAGGAAGTGGAAAGGATTGCAAGGGAGATCGGATTTGATTTTAGTGGTGTGGATGCTCCGAAAAATGAAAAAGATATGTACGGATTGCGATATGCCGAATTTGTCGTACCTCTGGTAAAAGCCGTTCAAAAATTAAATACGGCCCTATTATGGCAGAATGAAAAATTATCCGATGAAATTGAGCAGCTGGCTATACAGAATGAAGCAATGATGCAACGGCTATCCTCTTTGGAATTTGATTTAGGTGTAGGTGAAGAGTTGACTCAAATAGGGATGGAAAAATCCAAGAGAATTCTTGTCCCTAAACTCAAACAAAGTCATAATTGATCGCCTTCAATTTGCTGAGCCTAAAAAAACAAAAAATGAAACTGTACTTATTCATGATCATATTCCTGGTAGGCATTTTACCAGTTGATGATCAAAATGAATCTAAATTGATCATTGATGCCAGCCCGGATCAAACCAATGTCAATCCTTTAATCCGTCTGAGAACCTTTTTTGGATCTGACATGTTGGGAATCACCTCGGATCATCCCGCCAATAGTTTCATCGGAAGCCGGGCTGGAGAAGATATTACAACCGGTAGTGCGAATACCGGCATGGGTAACGTGGCATTAGCCAATACGAAAGGAGGGAGCAACAATACCGGTCTTGGGGCGGTCTCTTCGGCAAATAATCCGGAAGGAAACCAGAATACCGCGATTGGAACAGGAGCATTAACCCAGACATTAACCGCATCTGTCAATACTTCTGTTGGCTATCTCGCTGGCTATATCAGAGATTTTGGCTGGAATAATGTATTCGTAGGCGCTAATACCGATTCGGATAAAAATGACCTCTTTAATATCATTGCCATTGGTCAGGGTACACTGGTGACAAGCAGTAGTACGGTACGATTTGGAAATTCGGCCACAGGTTCTTATGGAGGCTGGGCCAACTGGACCAATGTGAGCGATGGTAGATTTAAAAAAAATATAAAGCCTGATGTGCCGGGTTTGGATTTTATATTAAAACTAAATCCGGTCACCTATCAACTTGATTTTAATCAGATCCAAAATAGCCTCAAAGAAAACCAGGGCGATAGTTGGAATCAATTACGGGAGAAGGCAATCGTTGAAAAAGAAAAGATAATACAGAGCGGATTTATCGCCCAGGAAGTCGAAAAAATAGCCGCAGGGGTAGGATATGAATTTAGTGGTGTTGACGCCCCAAAGAATTCAGACGACTACTATGGTCTGCGTTATGCGGAATTTGTTGTGCCCTTGGTCAAATCTGTACAGGAATTAAATCACGCTTTGATGATCCGGAAAATGGAACTACAAGCCGAACGAAAAATACTTGACGACAGACTGAATGAAGTGGAAAAATTGATCGGAGGAACTTTTTAAAATTAACCTAAATAAATTATTATGAAATTCGCGACCTTTTATTTCATATTTTTTATATCTATCGTTACCCTCGCATCGCAGAATGAATCCAAACTGGTGATTGATGCCGCCAATGGTCAAACCAATAATAATCCGTTGATCCGTTTACGGAATTATAATGGAATCGACCTGATGTGGATCCACAGCGATCATCCCAGCAATACATTTGTTGGATCCGACACCGGCACCAAAAATAACATCAATGGTGGGGCTACCTCCAATACCTTTGTTGGGAGCCAGGTTGGAAACAATAATACCACTGGAAAAGATAACACGGGAGTCGGATATGGTGCAATGAATCACAATATTACCGGATCTTATAATACCGCGATTGGCTCCCTGGCTTTGCTCTCGACCACCGGTTCTCAATACAACACCGCCGTTGGTTACGCTGCCGGACGACTTTATGATAATGGATACAATAACGTTTTTATCGGTGCTAACACCGATGTCAATGCTGCGGGATTATTCAACGTGATTGCTATCGGTCAAGGCACGGTGGTTACTGCGAGTAGTACGGCCCGGTTTGGAAATTCGGCTACCGGATCTTATGGTGGCTGGGCCAATTGGACCAATGTCAGCGATGGAAGGTTTAAGAAGAATGTCCGGGAAAATGTGGTTGGACTTGATTTTATCATGAAGCTAAAACCGGTCACGTACAATTTAGATGTTTCCGGCATCAGCGAAACACTGAAAGAAAATCACGGCCAGGAATGGGATTTATTGATGAAGGAGGCGATTGTCAAAAAGGAAAAAATGGTTCAATCCGGATTTATTGCGCAGGATGTCGAAAAAGCAGCAAAGGAAGTAGGATACGATTTCAGTGGCGTAGATGCCCCTAAAAATGATCAGGATTTCTATGGTCTTAGGTATGCCGAATTCGTCGTTCCCCTGGTAAAGGCTGTTCAGGAATTAAATAGGGAAATGCATCAACAAAATGAAAAAATGGATCAGGAGAATAAACAACTGGCGGACCGGATACAGAATCTGGAAATCCTGCTTGGATTAGATAATAATTCCTATTCTGCCAACCTTGAATAAGGGTTTAGCAGTATTCCTAAAGTCAGGTGATCATGTTGAATTTTTCCAATAATTAATCAGGGAAAAAAGATCAACCTGCATAAGACTGTAACGAATAAAACGATTCTTAAAAAAACAACCAAAAATTCATGTTGTCAGATCGTGAAAAGCAAATACTGCATTTAATTTCCATGGAATTGACCACGGTGCAGATTGCCCGGGATTTATATTTGAGTCCGGAGACGGTCCGTAGTCACCGCAAGAGTATCATGTTTAAATTGCATGCGCTCAATACGGCAGGGATGATCCGTCGTGCCTACGAAATGGGCATTCTGAAAATTTCGGCTGGAGTGAATTTTTCTCGGTAAATTTATTGAGGGTGATTACCCGGAGATCGTCGATGGTAAAACGTACTTGCTTCTACAACTCATTGAACCGCTATAGTTTTTGGGTGGCATTATTTACCATCATCCAGACTGCGCTCTTCGGTCAAAATCAGACGGAGATTTTCGGACATCCGTATTTTCATCAATACAGTGTTGATGACTATCAGGCTCATGAGCAGAACTGGGATGTGGTTCAGGACGACCGGGGACTAATGTACTTTGCCAATGGTAGCGGTCTCTTGATATTTAACGGCTCAACCTGGGACCTTCTGGAGATGCCGGGACAAACCATGGTGCAGTCGGTTGATAAAGATTTCAGAGGATGTATTTACCTGGGATCTTACGGTCATTTTGGCCGCATTGTTTATGATAGTCAGGGACGTCCCGGATATGAGAATCTGGCGGATTCAATACCTGACTCGATTTCAATTACCCGTGTATTTACCACCATCTGTATGGACAGTGCAGTGTACTTTCAGACGGCAGAAAATGTATTTCGATATAAACCAGGTGAATCAATCAAAGTGTGGGAAAGGGGACGTCGTGCCCTGGGTGCATTATTTAGGGTTAATGGTGAGCTTTTTTTAAAAGAACATTATAAGGGAATTTCGAAACTGGTAAATGATCAATGGGTCATTATTCCGGAAAGTGAAAAATTCGGACCTGTATTTGTTCATTTTATGATCCCTTTGGATGATGATCACATCTTACTGGATGGTGGAGACTCCCTGTGGATATTTAATGGTATTAACTTTCAATATTTTCCTACCCAGGCCGATGACTATTTTAAGGAACATAAAATCTATTGTGCGCTCTCTCTTAAAGAACAGGGTTTTCTGGTCGGTACCGTCAATGCAGGATTAATCCATATTGATCTAAAGGGTGCCATTATCATGACGCTGGGTGAATCTGCGGGATTAAACTCTCTGAACATTCGTGAATTCTATAAGGATGCTAACGATGACATTTGGGTGGCTATGGATGCCGGTCTCTTGTTGTTGCAGTATCCCGCCCCGGAAAAGATTTTTAGATTTAATACTGGAAATATCACCATCAATGCATTTTCAAGATTTAATTCCCGGTTATATGTCGCTTCTGACGGGGGAGTATGGATGTTGAATAGAGAAGGAACAAATCAGGAAAGTTTTTCCAGGGTCCCGGGCTTTAATCATAAAATATGGAATATTGATTCTATAGGTGGGCAGTTATTAATCGCTACTGAATTTGGACTATATGGCCTGCAGAATAATGGATTTTCATCACTATTGATCAAGGGTGTCGTTCCGGGATTTTCAATTTCCCGTTTTGATCCGGATAGAATTTATGTGTTTTTACAAAATGGAATCTCTTCACTTTCTTTTGAAAATAATTCCTGGTCCGTCAAAGAAATCCTGCCGGAATTTAGAGCCCGGACAAGGGGCGTCATTGAAATGAGTCCAACCGAAATATGGCTGGATACGGATTGGACCGAACTATGGAGAATCCGGTTCAATGATACTGGTGATTTTTTATCCTGGAGTGATCCAGTGCTTGAAAAGATCGATAGTAATAATGGGCTGCCGGATGAACGCGGCAGAATTCATAGGCTGAATGAACATCTTTATTTTGTTCCCAGAGTGTTTGACACTAACTTTTTATGGAATGAAAGTAATCGTCAATTCAAGCCTGTTTTTCTAGACCCGGATTTGTTTGGAGTCGATAACCAGCGAGCGGTCATTTGGGATGTGGATGAGAAGGGCAATTGTTTTTATGTTTCTGACTATGGATCAGGCTTAGAGAAAATGGGATTGGCCATCAGGCGTTTTAATTCCTATCAACCTGTGGTGGAAAATTTTGGTAAAATTCTCAATGACATCGGAGAGTCATTCCTGATAGAGGAAAAAGGAATCTGGCTCGGTGGAAACAGTTCTATTGTGCGTCGTAATTTCAGTGGAAAGATAGACTCTTTTTCCTTTCATACATTGATAGATCGCGTAATATCCCAGGAAAACTCTTTGATTGTTGCCAGCCCCTGGGCGACCGTCGACCCCGCTTTGAAATTTCAAAGGAACAGACTGGAATTCCATTTTTCTGCTACTGATTTTACTTCTGCCGGTCATATGTATTTTCAGACCTTGCTGGAAGGGGAGGACACTGATTGGTCAACGTTTTCAGCAGAGAATTCAAAGCAATATTTTGGACTGAGCCCGGGTAAGTATACATTTCGAGTCCGGGGAATCAATCATGAAAATATTCTTAGCGAGGAAGCTTCCTTTTCGTTTTCGATTCTCCGGCCGTGGTACACTTCGTGGTGGGCCATCCTTCTCTATGGAGGTGGTTTTGTGACCTTATTGCTTAGCGTGGCAAAGTTGCGGAATAGCCAGCTTTTGCGGGAGAAGCAGCGATTGGAAGATATAATCCAGGATCATACACATGAATTAAAAGAACGCAATCAGGAGCTCCTGGAAAAGACAGAATTACTCGCTGCACAAAAAGAAAAACTCGCAGAACTAGACCAGTTGAAAACTAATTTGTTTGCAAATATATCGCATGAATTCCGTACACCACTAACATTGATCAAGGCTCCGGTGGACCTCCTGGAACTAGAGCCGGAAAAAGTGATTACCGTTGATGAAGCTGAAATGATCCGGCGCAATGCTGATCGTTTGTTGAGATTGGTCAATCAGCTGCTGGATTTGGCAAAGCTTGATGCGCGCAGTCTCCAGTTGGAGCTGACCGAAGGGGATATTTTCCGATTTTTCCGGGTGGAAGCATCTTCTTTCAGTTCACTGGCCGCACAGAAGAATATTGATTTTCAGTTAAAAATTCCCAGTCGTCAATTATGGACCAGTTTCGACCGGGAAAAGATTGAAACCATTTTGTATAACCTGCTCAATAATGCATTTAAATTCACCCCTTCCCATGGAATAATCAATCTCACTGTAGAACACAGCCAGGAAAATCTCCACCTCGAAGTTTCCGACAATGGACCGGGAATCGCGCCTGAGCACCAGGAGCTCGTTTTCGACCGGTTTTATCAAATCAAGGAAGGCAACAAGCCTGGTCCCGGAGGAACGGGTATCGGTCTTTCCCTTTGCCGTGAGTTGGTTCTTCTAATGCAAGGTCAGATCCGGGTCAGAAGCTATCCGGGTAGAGGTACTGTCTTTTATATCGATATCCCTATGGTAGAAATTATCAATCCTTCCGGAATTTTGGAAGGGCCGGTCAAACCCCGGATGTTAGGTAGAGATACGCATCAGACCCGGACTCATTCTGCTTCGGAAGAGATTGTATTAATTGTCGAAGATCATCCGGAAATGCGGAAGTATATCAGTTCATTGCTGCAGGAAAAATTCCGGATCATTGAAGCCGTAGATGGGAAAGATGGCCTGGAGCGAGCTATCAGAGAGGTTCCTGATTTGATTATCACTGATACGATGATGCCATCGATGGATGGTCATGAATTTGCCCAGAAAATAAAAAACCACGAATGCACCAGTCATATCCCCATTATCATGCTCACCGCCAAGGCGACACTTGAAAATAAGCTGACCGGTCTTGCTGCCGGCGTAGACAGCTATCTCACCAAGCCTTTTAATTCTGTAGAATTGCGGTCTAGTATTGAGGCGCTGTTGGTAGAAAGAAAAAGATTACGAAAACTGTTTTCCAGGCAACTACTGGTAGCCCCTAAGGAAGTAGCCGTGCATTCTTTAGACCAACAATTTCTTGAAAAAGTCCTGATGGTTCTGGAATCTCATTATTCCGAGTCTACTTTTGGCGTGCCTCAGATGCAGAAAGCACTTGCAATCAGTAAAACGCAGTTGCACCGGAAACTAACGGCTATTACGGGTCAGTCCTCCGGTGAATTCCTACGCAATTTTCGCTTACAACGGGCAGCCCAGATTCTGGCGCAAAAAGGCGAATCGGTCACGCAGGTAGCTTTTGCCGTGGGATTTGAAAACGTACCCTATTTTACCAAGTGTTTCAAGGAGCTCTTTGGGATACAACCTTCACGGTACAAAGGCAACGACATCTGATTGACTGAGCACCTGGAGTGATCGATGTTTCGATATCACATTTGTATTACATGTGGTTTGGAACTATTGGAGAAGAATATGGTCCGGTGGTATAAGTTTTTCTATCCGGTTTGACCGAAGTTTGGCTATGAAAAATCAATCCTTTATAACCACCAGAAATATGAAAAAGACATTTTCCTTAGTCTTCCTGAGCTTATGTCTAGGGCTATCATCAGCTCAGGTTCCGATTGGGTTGCAAATAGACTCACCACAGGTCGTCATTTTTGGTACAGATACGATGTGTTGCGGGCCGAGAATGATGTGGATTCCTTCTAAGTATGCTCTTTTTGCCGGAGAACTTGTCTGGCCTCTTGATTCAATTGGCCGTTATTCCTTTTCGACAGGGAGGTCCATCGCTCCCGGTATGCTTTCCGGGTCTTTTGGTCAGTCACTGGTGAGCGGAGATTATGCATTTGCTACCGGTGCTTCCGGTGCGGTTGGAAAATACAGTTTTGCCACCGGCACCTCGACCGCTTTTGGTCAGCAATCCACAGCTATGGGTATATCCGTTGCAGGAGGGAACACTTCATTTGCTGCCGGAGTATCCTCGGCCCAGGGTTTGGCTTCCTCGGCCTTATGTAATGCAGTGGCAGTGGGTGAATCAAGTGCCGCCTTCAATAAGGCTATATCGGGCTCTTACATGTCCACAGCTATTGGCAGATTTAATGTGGGGGGAGGGAGTGCCACTGAGTATGTTTCTACGGACCCTATTTTTGAAGTAGGGATAGGCGCCAATGAAAATAACCGGAGAAATGCTTTTACGGTTAGGAAGGATGGATTCATATCTCTTGGTAACCATCTAGGATATACCAAGTTCGCCCTTTATGAATCGGGTGCTTCCACCTACGGAATGGGAGTACAGGCCGGACAATTCAGATTTAACCTGGGTAATCCCCAGGCACGGTATGCATTCTTTGATCAGCCCGGCAGTGGAGCAGCGGAAATATTTACGATTTATGGAAATGGCACCGTAGCGGTCAAAGGCACGACGGTCCATTCATCCGATATCAATCGGAAAGAAAGAATCTGCCCGGTCAGTTATGCCGATATACTGGATAAGCTTCGCAGTATTCCGATCAGGGAATGGCAATATATTGGACAGACAGAGCGGCACGTCGGCCCGATGGCTCAGGATTTTTACCGGGCGTTTGGTCTGGGTATGGATGAAAAGACTATTGCCAGCATTGATGCCGATGGGATTGCCTTAGCCGCCATCAAAGCCCTGATGGATGAGGTGGAATCTTTGAAAATCGAGTTGCAAAAAGTAAAGGAACAACTTAAGGAGCAGTAGCACTGGAACTGTTTCAATTTATAAATTCTTAACCGTAAAACCTCTCTGGTCATGTTATTACGACAAATTGGATTATTGCTGTCATTTTTGGTTTGTCAGACAATTTTTTCACAGTCGATCGGGCTACAGGTGGATTCCAGTCAAACGGTTCTATTTGGAGAGGATACTCTTTGTTGCGGCGACCGGTTTATGTGGCTTGCATCCAAAAGAGCGGTCTTCATTGGGACTATGGCTTATCCGGGGGACACCATCGGCGATTATTCTTTTTCCTTCGGTCGTTCGCGGGCAGTGGGAAACAAGACAGTTGCGATGGTAGAGTCCCTGGCGGAAGGTGCCGGCAGTATGGCGGTTGGAAGTGGTCATTCGATCGGAAATTACAGTTTTGCCAGTGGCTTCTCTACTACTTTTGGAGCTGGCTCCGCAGCTTTTGGAAATTCGATCGCTGCTGGTTATAGTGCTTTTGCGGCAGGAAATTCGTCTACCAATGGTGACCATGCTGTATCGTTTGGTATTTCGAGAAGTGAGGGAGCACAGAGTGCCTCTTTTAACCGGAGCAAGGCAGACGCCTTCCTGTGTACAACCTTCGGCAGGTATAATGTTGGAGGGGGCAGTGCAACGGAATATGTTTCAACGGACCCTATTTTTGAAGTAGGGATAGGCGCCAATGAAAATAACCGGAGAAATGCTTTTACGATTAGGAAGGATGGATTCATATCTCTCGGCAACCATCTAGAATATACCAAGTTCGCCCTTTATGAATCGGGTGCTTCCACCTACGGAATGGGAGTGCAGGCCGGACAATTCAGATTTAACCTGGGTAATCCCCAGGCGCGGTATGCTTTCTTTGATCAGCCCGGCAGTGGAGCAGCGGAAATATTTACTATTTATGGAAATGGCACTGTTGCGGTCAAAGGCACGACGGTCCATTCATCTGATATCAATCGGAAAGAGCAAATTATACCGGTCAGTAATACTGATATATTGGAGAAATTACGCCGTATCCCCATTACTGAATGGCAATATATTGGTCAGACAGAGCGGCACGTTGGCCCGATGGCTCAGGATTTTTACCGGGCATTTGGTCTGGGTATGGATGAAAAGACAATTGCCAGCATTGATGGCGATGGGATTGCAATGGCTGCAATACAGGCACTGGCAGCAGAAAATGAAGCCTTGAGAAATCAACTCCACCAATTAGAAATGCGTCTCACAGCGATGGAGAATGCACACTCCAAAGAGAGAAACTGATCCTGAGAGGATTAACAAACCGGCTAATTGTGGAAGAATAAACCTGCCAATAAATAATTTAAAAAGAATGAACGATATACCCATTTCTCAGAGCATAAGCATACTTCTGATCACCCTATCCGGTTTTGTAGTATTGCGTACAGAGGCCCAGATCGATGCAGAAATGAACGCAGCCTATTTTACGGTGATCCGGGGGATCAATCTGGATACTTTTGGTACCACCGGCGTCTACGGCAAAGGGGACATAGGGGTCTTTGGCCAGACAGAAACCCGCTATGGATCAGGAGTTTACGGAAATTCCACCCGGCAAAATGCCAATGGAGTGTACGGTACTGCTACCGGTGGTGGATATGGAGTTTATGGCAGGGCCTTTGGTACCACCGGTGGAGGAGTTTTAGGGAGGACTTCAGCCACTTTCAATCATGGGGTGATTGGGATTACCGATGGTACGTTTGGCGCGGGTGTCTACGCCCAGGGTCAGACTTACGGCGCCGAATGCAAAGGATTGGGTTCGAATGGGACCGGGGTAAATGCTTATGGAGTTTATATCGGAGTGTCTTCAGGTGCTGGACAAAACGGCTATGACTTTTATGCCACCGGATTTAACAATGTGGATTATGGCTCCACCTCTTCCCGTCGCTGGAAAAGAGAAATCAGGAATATTGACCGGCCACTGGAAAAGATTGGAAAATTACGTGGGGTCTATTTTACCTGGGATGATGATCATGGAGGTAATCATGACATCGGTTTTATTGCGGAAGAAGTAGGTGAAATCATACCGGAAATTGTAGGATATGAAAAAAATGGTATTGATGCCATTGCCATGGATTACGGCAAGATGACACCTTTATTGCTCGAGTCCATCAACGCCATGCGTAATGAATACCAGGAGGAGATTCGCAATCTGCAGGAAAAGGCCAGGACATTGGAAGAGGAACTGAAAAAAATTCAAGCTACCCTTGCAGAAGTACATCGTACAATAAATCCCTGATTAAAAAGGAAAAATCTGATTTTGCATTTTATCTATAAAAAAGGTTTTCCTGTACAAAGTTTGTTGGTAAGAGAGACTTGTGATCTGGATAGATAATGGAGGAGTCTTAGAAAAAAGATTATCGATTTAGGAATTTATCCGTTGGTTCCGGTGTTCGGCGGTTTCAAAATTCCAGCCCCCAGAAAAAGGCATCCTCGATGTGATTTATTTCTGTCGTTTTATTTTCTTTGAATAAAATAGAAATGACGTCAAATCTAATTTCACCCTCATATTTATTTTCATCAATCCAGGCATGTGCGGCGGCTGTCAACATCGCCTCCTTCTTATGATTTACCGCCAGATCCGGTGGTCCATAAAGATTGTATGACCGGGTTTTTACTTCCACGAAGACGATCATTCTTCCATCCTGGGCGATCAGGTCGACTTCGGCCTTTTTGAAACGCCAGTTGTGGGCAAGAAGGCGGTATCCTTTATGTTCGAGATAGTCAGCCGCCAGTCGTTCTCCCCGATCACCGATCTTTTGTGGTGTGGCCATAGTCACCAAGATAGCTATTTGAACGGGAACCTAGATAAGTTGTTGATGTTCTCTTATTTTTGTCGCGGATACTCTTAAAATACGCAAATGAATCATTTGAAAAGACATAATCCCAGCCAATTGCCGGCATGGAAGGCTTTGCAAGATCAGGTTGGCAGGATAAATGAAAATACGCTGACCGGTATGTTCAAAGCCGATCCGGACCGGGTCAATCGCTTCACTGCCGATTTACCCGAATTACACCTGGATTACTCAAAAAATCTTATAGATGCAGAGGTCATGCAAAGTCTGCTGGATCTGGCAGTACAAACGGAACTTGGTCACGGTATAGAACAGTTGTTTTCCGGGGCCATGATCAATGAGACCGAGGAGCGCGCGGTGTATCATATGGCACTTCGGGCTCCCAAAGATGCGGTCATGGAAGTGGATGGTGAAAATGTGGTGCCGGCGGTACACTCCGTACTGGAAAAGATGGAAACATTTGTACATAGTCTGGATTCGGATTGGAAAGGGTTTTCCGGCAAAAAGATCACTGACATCGTGAATATCGGTATTGGAGGTTCGGACCTTGGACCGGTGATGGTCGTTGAAGCGCTTAAACCATATCAGGTATCGGGAAGGAGGGTTCATTTTGTTTCAAATATTGATGGTTCGCATATTTCTCAGACGCTGGCAGAACTGGATCAGGAGACCACCTTGTTTATTATAGCCAGTAAAACCTTTACTACGATTGAGACTATGACCAATGCCCATACCGCGAGGAAGTGGTTTCGGGAGAAGGGGAGTGAATCGGATGTGCGCAAGCATTTTGTGGCCGTATCGACCAATATTGAAGCGGTTGAGAAGTTTGGCATAGACTCCAGGAATGCTTTTGAATTCTGGGATTGGGTAGGTGGCAGATATTCGCTGTCTTCTGCTATCGGTTTGAGTATTATGGTAGCCGTAGGTCCGCGTCATTTCCGGGATCTCCTTTCCGGCATGCACGCTATCGATCAACATTTCCAGACCTCTGAATTTGAAAATAACCTGCCGGTAATCTTAGCCCTGCTTGGTATCTGGTACACCAATTTTCTCGGCGCCCAGACGGAAGCAGTACTACCCTATGATCAGAATTTACAGTTTCTTGCCACCTATTTACAGCAGGCAAGCATGGAAAGTAATGGCAAGATGGTCGACCGCAGTGGAAAACGGGTACATTATGACACCGGAGCAATTCTCTGGGGAGGGGCCGGAACCAACAGCCAGCATTCTTTCTTCCAGTTGTTGCATCAGGGTACCCATCTGATCCCCTGTGACTTTATTATTGCTGCCAATCCAACCCATACGCTGGGTCACCATCATGACTTATTGGTAGCCAATGCCCTGGCACAGTGTGAGGCACTCATGCAGGGAAAACCGGAAAAGCAGGTGCGGGATGAATTGGCTGCTATGCCCCCGGAAAAAATCGAACAATTGACGCCCTTCAAAGTTTTTTCCGGAAATAGACCGAGTACCATGATCATGATCAGCAAACTGACGCCCTTTAATCTGGGGCGCCTCATTGCTCTTTATGAACACAAGATCTTTGTTCAGGGATATATTTGGAATATTTTCAGTTTTGATCAATTTGGGGTCGAGCTAGGCAAACAACTGGCCAAAGCAATCGAGCCGGAGATAAAGGGCGACGTAAAACCGGAAAAACACGACGCTTCTACCAATAATCTTTTATTGAAATTTAAATCATGGAAAAGATATTAGAAGTTGGAGTGTTGTGGCCCGCCTCTGATTAAAAACGGAGACAGAAGGAAAAGAATAGAATATATAATTCTTTTTATTAGTAAATGCTGATTCAGATATGGTTGGTAAACGTGCCTGATCACTAAAGACCAATAGTTAAGAGATTTTTAAAAAACCAAAGTGAGTTATTGTGCTTAGAAAAATAAGAGGGGTTATTAAACACTATGATTGGGGCGGATTTGATTTCTTACCTGAATTGCTGGATCTGGAAAAAACCGGAGAACCTTTCGGTGAATATTGGCTGGGTACACACCCGGACGGCATGTCCAGGTTGATCGAGAGTAATAAATCTTTGGCGGAGGCAAATGGAGGTGATCTCTCCTATCTGCTCAAGATTTTAGATGTTCGGAATATGTTGAGTATCCAGGTACATCCTGATAAAACAACCGCCGAGGCCGGTTTTGCCCGTGAGGAAGAAATGGGAAAGGACAGAAACGCCTATGACCGGGTATACCGGGATAAAAACCATAAACCTGAACTGATGGTAGCGCTATCTGATTTCTGGTTGGTCCAGGGTTTCAAGACAGACCAGGAGATCATTAGAGACCTCGAAGCCAACCCGGAGCTTGAGCCTATCACTGAGTATTACCAGAGAACGGGATTGGAAAAGACTTATACACATTTAATGACCATGCCCCAGGAAGAGGTAAATGCGATTCTAAAGCCACTGGGGCAACGCATCAAACCTCTCTATGAAAAAAATGCACTAAAAAAAGAGGATATTAATTTCTGGGCAGCCAGGGCTTTTCTCACCTATAACCGAAAGGGGGTATGTGATCGGGGTATCTTTTCATTGTATTTGATGAACCTGGTACATCTCAAACCTGGAGAAGGTATTTATCAGGCACCTGGTGTTTTGCACGCCTATATGGAAGGCCAGAATATTGAGTGTATGGCAACCTCTGACAATGTGATCAGAGGAGGGCTTACTGCCAAACACATTGACATTGATCAGCTTTTAAAAATTGTGGAATTTAAAAGTGTGCCGCCGCAGATTATCAAACCCGAAGAAGGCGAGTACGAAACCCCTGCATCTGAATTTCAACTTGTCCGAATCTCAAGTATTGATAGTAAGCGTATCACTCCCGGATCTATTTTATTAAATATTGGCAGTGAAATAGAAATTAATTTTAATAGTAGTGTTGTGATTTTATCGAAAGGGGAGGCTGCGGTCACTACTTCTGCAAGTTCTATCGGATTCAGTGAAAATCCTCAGGCCCTTTATTTGGCCACCGGTGAGTGATCAGAATCATATGCACCGGTGATGACAAATACCGCACATAGCGAGACCTTATCCTCGTTATATCTTATTTTGTTTTGAAAATTCCAGGTATTATGCAATCCATTTTTCAGACTGCCATTCGGATATTCTTTTTTTATTCGCTATTCTATGCCGGAGCTCTTACCGGTCAGAACGGGCTCACCTTAAATGATCAGGATTATTTTGAAACTAAGGGTCTCAATGTGATGGCCTTTCAGGATTTTTATCCCGATGGACATCAGGGAGGGATTACCATTGTGCAAAACGGACAGCGGGTGGTGGCCAATGGTGATGTACGGTTAGAGCCCATGCCTGGTCAGTGGGCACCCATCCCGAAAAAGGGATCAACCGAGGTGGACCGGGAGCATAACCGGATTTCCACAACATTGTGGTATCCTGATTCCAGCAAAAATCGTCAAGGTTTTAATCCGATCATTTATCCGGATTTGGTTTTTACCTACCAGGTGCATGCCGAGGTAAATGGAAATAAAATTATCGTAAGAATAGATCTGGAAAAACCATTGCCGGAAGAATGGTATGGCAAAGTGGGATTTAATATTGAATTGTTTCCGGAGTTTTATTTCGGTAAAAGATATTATATGGATGAAGAGGCCGGGATGTTTACCCGCCAGGCCAATGTGATTTTTAAAGACGGAGAGATTCAGCCGCTCGCAACGGGTTCGTCACTGACGATCGTACCAGAAAATCAGACCGAAACTATTCGTTTCTCCTCACCAACCGGACCGTTGTCACTTTATGACGGTCGGGCTCCCCATAATAATGGATGGTTTGTTGTCCGGACGCTATTGAAAGAGGGCCAACTGGAAAATGCAGCCGTTCTCGAAATGGAGGTGAATTATGATGCCGATTTTATTTATCCAACCATCGCCCAGGTATCTCAGGTAGGTTATTTAAGTAATTCTCCGAAAAAGGTAATTTTCGAACGGGATAAAAACGATCAATCGGAGCTACGTATTCAATTGGAAAGAATTAATCCGGATGGAAGTATTGAAACAGTAAAAAAAGGGGGCACAGAAAAATGGGGTAATTTTCTCCGGTATGAATATGAGGTTTTTGACTTTTCAGAAATTAGGGAGGAAGGAATTTACCGTATTAATTACAATGACAGAGTTACCCACGGTTTTGAGATTAGTCCCACGGTATTTGTTGATGATGTCTGGCAACCTACATTGGCTTATTATCTGCCGGTACAAATGTGCCATATGCGCGTGAACGACCGGTATAAGGTCTGGCATGGGCTGTGTCATGATGACGATGCGTTGATGGCACCTGTCGACCTGAATCATTTTGATGGATATCTGCAGGGTCCGTCCACTTTGTGTGAATTTAATTCCGGAGATCCGGTGGGAGGATTAAATGCTGGAGGCTGGCATGATGCCGGGGATTACGATCTCCGCGTCGAGTCACAGGCAAAAACGGTTCAGCGCCTGGCCGAAATCTATGAATTGTTTCAACCTGAATACGATGGGACCCGCATTGACCAGGCAAATAAGATCGTCGAGATGCTGCAGCCGGATGGACATCCCGATATTTTGCAGCAAATCGAACACGGGGTATTGACGGTGGTCGGTGGCTACAAATCTTTGGGTAGAATTTACCGGGGTATCATATGTGCTGATCTGCGACAGTATACATTGTTAGGCGATGGTTCGGTCATGACCGACAATGAGGTTTATGATTCTTCCGATCCCGGATCGGTCATGGATGATCGATGGGTATTTACCGAAGAGAATCCAAGAAGGGAATTGGAGGTTGCCGCCTGTATGGCCACGGCATACAGAGCATTGCGGGACTACAATGGGGATCTGGCTGCAGATGCCCTCGCCCTGGCTGAAGATTATTGGAAACGGTACGAAGGAAGTGATGCTCCGCGGCTCAGCCTGGCAGTCGAACTATTTCTGGCTACTAACGAAGCGGAATACCTAGATTACATCACCGGACAGGCGGAGGTTATTGCCCGGTACATCAGATTTACCGCCCCGGTTATTGCCAAGGTTATTGACAAGATCGACAGCCCCGAATTTAGCCGGGTATTTAATCCGGCCATAAAGACCTATGCCGATCAAATTGGGGAGCAGGTGAAACTAACTCCTTATGGTGTGGAATACCGTCCAAACATCTGGGGCGCCGGTTGGGGCATTCAGAGTTTCGGGGTTAACCAATATTTTTTGCACAAGGGATTCCCGGATTTATTTGACGATGCACCGGTCTTCAGTGCCTTGCAATTCATTCTCGGAGTGCACCCCGGCGAAAACACTGCCTCATTTGCTTCGGGAGTGGGTGCAAACTCTTTGACCGTGGCCTATGGGGTGAATCGGGATGAATGGTCTTATATACCAGGTGGATCTGCCTCCGGAACTGCGTTGATCCGTCCCGATCTGCCAGAGTTAAAGAACTGGCCCTATTTCTGGCAACAGACAGAATACGTGATGGGTGGTGGAGCCACGAATTTTATGTTTTTAGTTCTCGCTGCCGAGGAATTGGCAAAATAATTTTAAAATCAATGTTGTAAAATAACTCGTACACGCACAGATGTTGTGTCGCGGGGATATTTCAATGAAATACTGAGAGTAATTAAAGGGAGAAAACTTAGTCCTTTAATAATCTTTCACAAATTTTTTATTACCACTAATAATAAAAATACTAAGTACTCATATTATTTCCGCTCCCAATAGATGATCAGAAAGACCAAATGCATTAACCAGGTGATCGCAGTGTGGTCGGATCTGTTGACACAGGCGGTCTATGGTGTGTCTGATTGCTTTCGTTTTTACATATTCGAGATAGTCCTGTTCGAGGTACCAGGCTTTATTTTTTTCGATGGTATCCAGGGCGAACAGCTGATATACGGGAAGAATAATATCTTTTTCCGGTCCATCTTGAAGGTCCAGTACTTTTTGCTGGAATTGTTCCAGAATAATTAATTCAACATAGGCTTCAGCCAGTTCAATCATGTGCGTCTGGGTACGAAGAAATACATCATAGGGTGTAATTCTTTTCCGGAACATATTGCGCATGCGGCTGCCAAGAGAGTATAATAATTTTCGTTGCCGGAATTTAAATGCATGCAAATGGAAGGAAGGGTCAAGCAGATGATCTACATCGGTCTTACGTTTGTAAACAGGATTAAGAGAGAGAAACGAATCGCTCACCTGACTGGCCAGATAGCGAATAGCACCCATAAACCCCGCATCGTTAAATTCCTGCCTGAAACTGGATAACAAGCCTTTAGCTACCAGTTGCATCAGGACCGTATTATCTCCTTCGAAGGTGGCAAAAATGTCTGCATCACTGCGAAGGTCGGCAAAGCGATTTTCCCAAAGATACCCTTTACCGCCGCATGCCTCCCGACACTCCTGGATGGTCGAGTTGGCATACCAGGTGGTATAAGCTTTAATGCCTGCTGCCTGAGTTTCGATCAGTCGCAAATCTGTCCCGGACCGGTTTTGATACCGGGTCACCAGATCCTGCAACGCGAAGTTGGCAGCGTAAGCCCGGGCAAGTGGGGGGAATAGCCGTCGCTGGTGGGTGGGATAATCCATGATCAGCATTTCTTCTCCTCGATCCGGGCCGAACTGGCGGCGCTTCAACCCATATTTTATAGCGATGGTCAATGCTGATTTGGCGGCACTCAATGCCCCTTTGGCTACACAGATGCGTCCGGCGACGAGGGTGCCGAGCATGGTGAAAAAGCGCTTGGACGGATTGGGTATCTCACTTTCATATCTTCCTAGTAAGGTGATATTGCCGAAGCGATTCAACAGGTTTTCCCGGGGCACTTTTACGTGGTCAAACCAGATGCGGCCATTGTCAACGCCATTCAGTCCCATCTTATAACCATTATCTTCTATACGTATTCCCGGTAAGAGATTGCCCTGAGCATCCCGGAGGGGCACCAGGATGGCATGCACACCCTGATTTTCACCCTGTACAATGAGTTGGGCAAATACAGAGGCTATGGTCGCATGCATCGCATTGCCGATATATTCTTTTCCTGCAGCAAAATCAGGAGAGTGCACATCGATCATATGGGTGTCCGCATCATAAATGGCGAGCGTTTCCAGGTCACGCACGTTGGATCCATGACCCGTTTCAGTCATCGCAAAACAACCCAATAATTGGGCATCCCCTATTTGCCTCAAATATTTATCGTGATGAATTTTGGTGCCGAGGTGTTGAACACTTCCTCCGAACAGGCCAAACTGCACGCCGAACTTGACCGCCAGACTGAGGTCAAAATGGGCCAGGACTTCAAAAACAGCCGCATACCGGATGATGTCTCCCTCGCCGCCATAGGCTTCGGGATACCCAAGCGCTCCATATCCCTGCTCTGCCAAAAGTTTTAACCACTCCAGTACTTTTTGCCGGTATTTATCCTTATCCCGGATGACCGTCCGGTCGAACAAAGGATCACTGAGGATCTTTTTAATCCTGTCCTTCAGTTCGTAACTGTCCCCATCCAGGAATCTTTGCATTTCCTGTTCGTTGACAGACGGTTTTTCCGGCAATTCTATATGGGGCGCATGTAAAGCCCGGAATTTGGCTGGTGGGGGCAATTTGAATTCCCTTTGCAGGTCTCGCAGAGTGTCTTCCAGGGCCTTCAGATCGGGAAGTGCATCCCCTACGCTTGATCTCTTAGCCATGGCGAGACCGAGATCGACGATGGATTGCGTATCGTTCAGATCAATTTCAGCACCTGTCTCTTTCATAAGGTGCATCCAGTTGCGGAAAGTGGATTCGTCCGGCCAGTGACTGGGTTCGATCCAATTGAATAGGATCTCTCTCTCACTAACGTCGAGATTGGGCATCGCGGAGATCCTCTCCCGGATAATCCGTACTTCACTCGGGCTGAGCAAACCGTCGGCCCAGGCGACGTAGATCATTGGTATAAATCCCTTGACGGTAGGACTGTAAAGATTTTGTGCAGTAGTTGGCATGAGCACTTCTTTTTTATGGACCAGAAGATAATTGAAAAATTGATAAAAAGCATTAGGGGAGGCGAAGGCTAGAGGGGAGGCTGAGGCTGAGGCGAAGGCTGAGAGGATGTCCGGTGCTGTATGTTGGGAGTTGGATGAATTGGAGGTTGGGAGTTGGAAGAAATGGAAGAATTGGATGAATTGGAAGAAATGGAAGAAATGGAAGAAATGGAAGGTTGAGATGCAGAAAGTGGATCTGGCACCCCTGGTACCCATCCTTCGAATGACGAAGACCTACAGATTTTCTCTGGTGCGCTGCAGGTGTCCCGCTGACCCCTGACCACTGAATACTCAAAATGTCCGGTGTTGGGATGTTGGGAGTTGGAAGAAATGGAAGAATTGGATGAATTGGAAGAATTGGAAGAATGGGAAGGTTGAGGTGCAGTAAGTAAAATCTGGCACCTACCGTATATCAATTACACCAGGCCTGGTACCCCTGGTACTTCTGGCACATCTGGTACCCCTGATACTCTATTAAA
>JAGQWZ010000008.1 GCA_020436835.1 Saprospiraceae bacterium
GTGGTCAGCCATTTTTTCGTCGAATCCTGGAAGATCGAATGGTCGTTCGTCTTGCATGAGATAAAATGGAACCCCGTAGGGGTGGAATTTTTGTAGAAGTGGATTGGCTAACCTCTTCGAACCCCGTAGGGGTGACACGGGATGTCAGGTGTCCGATGCTAGATGCCGGGTGCAGCGAGTAGTCAGTGGTCAGGATTCAGTGCCCGATGTCCGGTGTCTGGTGGAGAACCCCCAAGGGATGGCAATAGATGCCCGATGTCCGATGTCTGAAATCTGAAGTTACAGGCCTGCACGTTTCTGTTACACGTGCTACCGCTGACCACTGAAAACTGGATGCTGACTACTAAAAGACAGTTTTCTCGCTATTTTTATGGCCCAAATAAGTCTGCATGATTTCAAAAAAGACGAAGTATGCAATAAATGCCCTGGTGCACCTGGCCAAGAGAAAAGATGAGGGACCGATCTTAATCAGTGAAATTGCGACCCAGGAAAATATTCCCCAGAAATTTCTGGAGGCGATTCTCCTGGATCTTAAGAAAGCGGCAATACTGGCCAGTAAAAAAGGTAAAGGAGGCGGATATTATCTACTTAAGGAACCATCGGAGGTCAATCTGGCCGAGGTGATGCGTTTGTTTGATGGACCGATTGCCCTTTTGCCGTGTGTCAGTTATTTATATTATGAGCGCTGCGAAGAATGCAAAGATGAAGAAACCTGCGGTCAACGGGACGTTTTTCTCGAAGTACGCAATAACACGGTTGAGTTGCTAAAAAAAGCCACCCTGACAGAGATCATCCGAAGAGAGGAAATCCTGCATAAGAGAAGAAAATAAATTTTTGTCTAATAGTCTACCATCTTGATAGACTAAGTATATTTACATTCAATATGGAACGAAGTTCCTGGTAAACCTATGACAACAGCAGCCCTTATCACCCTGGTGATTATTGCAATTGCCATCATCATGTTCGCTACAGAATTGATCTCGGTTGATCTGGTGGCGATCCTGGCCATGATCCTGCTCGTCATCACCGGTGTGATTACCCCGGAAGAAGGAGTGGCCGGATTCAGCAACCATGCCACGATTACAGTTGCATTTATGTTCATACTCAGTGCCGCCCTGTTAAAGACGGGAGCTTTGCAATATGTGGCGACTCAACTTTCCGCAACTTTTAAGCAACGGTTTAACGGTGGCATCATCCTGATGATGGTCTTGATCGCTTTAATTTCCGCGTTCATTAACAACACTCCGGTAGTTGCTGTCTTTATTCCGGTTGTATTACAAATAGCTAAATCCTCCGGAAGGAGTGCTTCTAAGATGTTGATTCCATTATCTTTTGCCTCTATATTTGGGGGCACCTGCACTTTAATTGGTACTTCAACCAACATCCTGGTAAGCGGAATTGCCGAAAAAGAAGGTCTGGAACCCTTTTCCATGTTTACCATGACCCCAATGGGATTAATCTTCCTTGTTGCCGGCATCGGATACATGGTCTTCATTGGTATAAAATGGTTGCCCCAACAACGCGAAGAAAAAGACCTGCAGACAAAATTTGCCATGCGCGACTACCTCGCAGAAGTTGAAATTCTGGAAGAAATAAAAGCGGAAGAAGCGAGGATTATGGATTTTGATCTGGTAAAAGAACTCGAGATGGATATCATTGAAATCAGACGCAATGGTCAGAAGTTTGTATTGCCACCCGGAGATTTTATGTTGCAGAAGTATGATATCCTGAAAGTACGATGCGATGTGGAGAAGATCAAGTCTTTAAAAGACCGGGTCAAGATAAATATCATGTCCAACCTCAAGATCGGCGATAGTAAACTGGATGGCAGAGACTCCAGCCTGGTGGAAATGGTGGTGACCGCCAATTCGGAAATGCATGGCCATACCTTGAGAAACCTGGATTTCCGCCGGAGTTACCGGGCCATTCCCCTGGCTATTCGACATCGCGAAGAGATACTGCATGAACACCTTTATGAGACCCCGATACAATCGGGTGATGTCATTCTGGCTGAAGTTAAAAACCACTATGTCAAGGAGTTAAGAAAAAAAGAAATGGAACAGGATGCTCCTTTTGCCCTGATATCGGAAGATATTCTGGTGGATTTCGATCAATCCAAATTCCTAACCGTGCTCGGAGTGCTCATTGGTGTCATCGTGCTGGCCGCCTTCAATATTCTGGATATCATGATCGGCACGATGGCAGGAGTAACAATTTTGGTATTGCTGAAGGTATTAAATATGAAAGAAGCTTATGAAGCTGTCCATTGGAAGATCATTTTTCTTCTGGCCGGAGCTCTCAGCCTGGGTACCGCTATGCAAAATACCGGATTGGATCGTTCAATGGCCAGTGGACTAATTGATGCAGTTGGACAACTCGGACCAGTGGCAATTTTAGCCGGCATATATCTGATCACATCGATGACGACAGAGATCATGAGCAATACGGCCGCGGCAGCACTGGTGGCACCGATCGCAATCGCAACTGCCCAGGGCCTCGGATTGAATACCCTCCCATTTCTTATGGCCGTAACCTTTGCTGCCTCGGCAAGTTTTATCACTCCGATCGGCTATCAGACCAACACAATGGTCTATACTGCAGGCCAGTATAAATTCCTCGATTTTGTAAAAGTGGGAACCCTGCTCAATATTCTTTTCCTGGTTTTAGCCACCATTTTTATTCCGCTTATCTACCCCTTCTAGATCTGTATACCTGGATTAGAACCTCTTCTTAAATCTCCGTCGGCGATGTACTACTTCCCGAGGAATGAAATCTTCAACCGGTTGCCGAAATCTAAGCCAATTGCGCAATGCCCACCATGCCCCAGCCACTATAAGTCCGTATAGAATTTTTTGTTGGTATGCGGTTGTCAGTATTCCATAACCGGTCATACCCAGCCCAATCACCACCACAAAAAGACCAACGAAAAACTGGTTGAGGACTTTGGAACGCTCCTGTTCAGCCAGCTGGTACTTGACGAAATCACTTTCCAGGATAATCATTATCCTCCTTATATCTTCTTTGGACCGTTGCCGGCTGCGTAAGGCCTCCTGTACTTCCAGGTGGTCTGCTCCACGATAAATGAGATCCCGGGCGAAATCGATATAATGCTCATTTTCCATGCTTTAAAAGTCTTTCATCAAGATGGGACAAGAGATGAAAATTACAAAAGGGTAACTTTCATAGCAACCCCAGCACCCGATGAATTATCTATGCCCGGAATATAAGCCTCCTTTTTACAGCATCAACATGGTCCAAAAAAGAAGAAACCACACCAGCTGAGATTCAAGTTCAACCTTCTCATTTCCTGCCACCCCTATCTTCTTCCCGGCGACAACAATTTACGGTGATCCGAAGTTTTAGCGGATCATGATCTCATTTTTTAAATGGTCTCCATTTTCAAAAGCCGTGAGATTATCCAGCGTCACCCTGGCAATTTCTTCCAGGGCTTCCCGGGTAAAAAAACCCTGGTGTGCTGTGATCAGTACATTGGGAAATGTAAGTAATCTCGATATCAGATCATCCTGAATGATCTTTTCGGACAAGTCCCGAAAGAAAAGGTGTTCCTCCTGTTCATAGACATCAATCCCGAGATAACCTAATTGAGCCCTTTTTAGAGCTTTAATTGCTGCCTTGGTATTTATCAATGCACCCCGGCTGGTATTGATGAGCATGACTCCTTTTTTCATCATCGAGAATTCCTTTTTTCCGATCAGATGAAATGTTTCGGGTGTCAGGGGACAATGCAAAGAAATGATATCGGATTTTGATAATAAATCTTCAAATTCCACATAACGTACGCCGGCCGAGCTTAGCCTCTCATCTGGATACTGGTCAAAAGCAATTACTTCACAACCAAATCCCAACATATTCCGGCAAAAAATACCTCCTATTTGTCCGGTTCCAATCACTCCAACTGTTTTGCCGTGTAAATCAAAACCAACCAATCTCTCCAGAGAGAAATTATGCTCACGAATTCGATTAAAGGATTTATGTGTTTTTCGATTGAGGGTAAGAATGAGCGCTACCGCATGTTCGGCCACCGCATAAGGGGAATAAGCCGGGACTCTTACCACGGGAATTGAATATTTTTTCGCTGCATGTAAATCAACATTATTAAAACCGGCGCAACGCAAGGCGATTAATTTGAGATCTAAATCTTTCAGTTTTTTAATGACAGCGAGATCGACATCATCATTGACAAAAACACAAACACCGTCATATCCCTGGGCAAGATTGGCCGTCCGGTCACGCAAGGGAGCTTCATAATAAGTAATCTCGTGTTTTGGTGGTGTGTTAAATTCATCAAAATACTCGCGGTCAAACGCTTTGGTACTGAACATGGCAATTTTCATAGCTATCAATTTTGACCGCAAAAATAGACGAAGATCCCTACAATCAATAAAAGGCCAAAACCAGGTAACCATAGTTTCCCATAAATACAGACCGTATCCGGTAAAAAATCAGCGAGGAACCGTATCTTATGGAAAACTAAACTCCTTTTCTGACAGCGATGCAAGTCCAGATTTTGACCCTTCGAATTTTACTTTTCCTCCTTTTCATCTCTTCCAATTTATTGGCACAGCATTCAGATAAGATCCCTACCATTCCAGTTGGTTTGGACGCATACTTACAATGGGATCGTCTGCCGTATCAGACCATCGGCATGCGGGCATATATGCGGAGTACTTATGATCGTACCGGGAACAACCGAAGAGCTGATGCCAGCCACTACCTGTACCAGGAATCTGACACTTTTAATGTTGCCCTGGATGTTAAAAATCCCGGTATTCTCTACTTTAAAA
>JAGQWZ010000069.1 GCA_020436835.1 Saprospiraceae bacterium
ACATGAATTGATACGACTTTGTTTTAGACTTGATACCCCGTAGAGGAATAATGGCGCCGGGTCGAAATGCAAATACTTGTTTGAATCCCACTTGCATGAGATCATTTTCGGTTTTCCCTTTGACCCGGGCCCACATCATTCGACCTTTTTCCGTTGAGTCCGTCCCCTCCCCGGAAACATAAATAAAGGTCATTGAGGGGTTTATCTGATGAAGCACTTTGGCCAGCGCGAGGGTAAAGTCATAAGTGAGCCGGGTATACTCCATTTCGTTCATTCCTGCTGCACTTACTCCCATACAATAGTAGCAGGCATCATAGCCAACTAATAGATCCTTTATGCGAGTGAAATCGGAAAAATCAGTGTGAATTGACTCTCTTAATTTATTATGGGAAATACCGGTTAAATTTCTTCCGAGGGTAAGCACTTCCGTGATTTCGGGATGATCAAGGCACTCGAGTAGTACACCTTTACCAATCATACCTGTTGCTCCGGTGATTATTACCTTCATAATGGGTCTTCTTTTTTGATATGGTTTAAAATTACATAAAAGATCAGACCATGGATACCTTTGATTCGGAACTTCAATATCCTGTTTTGAAGATTGACATATCATCCTGACCAGATAAAGTAATAGCAGGCAAGAGATTCCCTGTCCAAAAAAGAAATCGACCTTCGCCATTTCTCGCGATTTAACTCATTTAATAACCAACTGATTAATATCACCCTTTCAATTTTTGTATATTTCTCCATAGACCTTTTTTCTAAAGAATATCGAATGGCTAAGAGAACAAAAAGAAGAACATTTATCAGAGATCTGGGTGCGGGCGGTATCGGCGCCGGAATTGGGACCGGTTTTTTACCGGGAGAAAAATCGGCTACCGCAGAACACCAATCTTCCAACGAAGCGGGATATGAAATTCCAGCTCCGAAACGGCAGTACAATGGAATCTATCAAGGTGCGTATCTGGATCGGATAGCCTTTCCGGTTGGTGGTATTGGTGCAGGGATGTTTTGCTTTGAAGGGACAGGGGCCATCTCCCATATGTCCATCCGGCATGCTCCGGAGTTATTTAATAGCCCGGTCATGTTTGCTGCGGTGGCAATCAAAGGAGCGGAGAAAGCGGCGAGGGTGTTGGAAGGTCCGGTACCAAACTGGAAAAAATTCGGTTTAAGAGGGGCGGGAAATGGACTCGGTGAACAAAATTATGGACTGCCCCGCTTTCACAACGCCACATTTATCACCCGATTTCCATTCGCTGATTTGGATCTGGAAGATGCCAACGTGCCCATAAAAGCCAGAGTAACCGCCTGGAGTCCCTTCATTCCAGGCGATCCCAATCATGCCTCTATGCCAATTGGTGCTATAGAATATCAACTGAAAAACAGTTCCAGTCAAAGCCTTGAGGGGATTTTTTCCTACAACGCTAAAAATTTTCTAAAAATAAATAAAGGGAAAAACAAGATTGCAGCTTACCCTAACGGATTTATATTATCGGAAAACGGCAACGAAGAGGAACCGCACCTGAAATCCGATTTTGCCATATTTTCTACAGAGCAGGCAAAAGTTGATCATTGCTGGTTTCGCGGTGGCTGGTTTGACCCCCTCACCATGCTTTGGAACTCTTTTAGTGAAGGAGAAATCACTGAAAATGCACCGGTGGATGAAAATGCGCCGGGAGCGTCCCTGTTTATTCCTTTCAAATTAAATCCGGGGGAAGAGAAAAAAATTAAAATTCTGTTTGCATGGTATGTTCCGGATTCCAATAAGAAGCATGGAAAAGATCCGGGAGCCCCTCCTTGTTCCGGGGATCCTGATTGTTGTCCTTCTCCGTCGGAAAGAGATCTCGCTATCTTTGACAAAGATTTTGACGCACCCTTTTACAAACCCTGGTACTCCAGCCGATTTAAAAACATCGCTGAAGTGTGCTCATACTGGCATCAGCACTACGAAGAACTTTACACACGTTCGAAATTATTCACAGACACATTCTATGCCAGCACTTTACCCCCGGAAGTTATGGAGGCGATTAGTGCAAATCTTACCATTCTGAAGTCAACCACGGTGATGCGGCAGTATGATGGCCGTTTCTATACTTATGAGGGTTCTGGTGACGACTGGGGCTGCTGTCATGGCTCCTGTACCCATGTCTGGAACTATGCACAGGCTATTCCCCACCTATTTCCCAGCCTGGAAAGGAGTCTCAGGCTTACTGAATTTTGCGAAAGTCAAAACAAGGAAGGACATCAAACCTTCAGAGCCAGTCTGCCAATCCGGCCTGCCGATCATGACTTTTATGCTGCTGCCGACGGACAACTGGGCGGTATCATGAAAGTATACCGCGAATGGCGGATCAGTGGTGATAATGAGTGGATTAAAAAAATGTATCCCATGGTCAAAGCCAGCCTGGATTACTGCATAGAAACCTGGGATCCCCGGCACACCGGAACGCTGGAAGAACCACATCACAATACGTATGATATTGAATTCTGGGGTGCGGATGGGATGTGCACCAGCTTCTATCTCGGAGCCATTTATGCATTTATCAAAATGTGCGCCCAACTGAATGAAGATGCGTCTTTTTACCAGGAACTATTGGCAAAAGGAAGGGTTAAAATGGAAAATGAATTATTTGATGGAGAATATTTTATCCAGAAAATTCAGGTGGAAGGTCTTAATGCCGCCAATCCGGTCGAAGCCTCCAAAATTTCGATGGGTGGACAATATTCAGAGGAAGCTCTGGAATTATTACAAAAAGAGGGTCCTAAGTATCAATACGGAAGTGGATGTCTTTCGGATGGAATTTTGGGAATGTGGATTGCCAGGATGTGCGGCTTACCGGATATCGTTGATTCCGATAAAATCAGAAGTCATTTATTGGCGGTACATAAATATAATTTGAAAGAGGACCTGAGTACGCATATAAATCCCCAACGTCCCTCCTTCGCCATGGGAGATGAATCGGGATTATTACTTTGTTCCTGGCCCAAAGGAGGCAAACTATCCCTGCCCTTTGTTTATTCCAATGAAGTCTGGACCGGCATTGAGTATCAGGTGGCAGCTCACCTGATGCTAATGGGTCAGGTCCAGGAGGGACTCGACATCGTCCGGGCTTGTCGCGACCGTTATACGGGCATAGTGCGAAATCCCTTTAATGAATATGAATGTGGTAGCTGGTATGCAAGGGCCATGTCGAGTTTTGGCATGATCCAGGGATTAACCGGTTTATTCTACGATGCGGTTGATGAAGTACTGTATGTTGATTCAAAAATCGGCGATTTTTCCTGTTTTATTTCTACTGACACCGGTTATGGATTAGTCCATCTCAAGGGTGATCAAGCCACTTTGGAAGTCGTCTCCGGTGAAATAAATACTAAAAAAATAATGGTGGGAAAAGAATAAAAGAACTCAACCACTCTTGACCACATCACCGGTTTATTTGTTTCATCTCGCTAAACCTGTGTCATCACTGCTTTATCAAATATGCGGTCCCCGAGAAAGGTGCGCAACCAAACCAACGGTTTAGCCAATTTACCTACCCGGTATCTCGTTTTGGGCCTGGTGGAAGAAATTGCCTTCGAGATCGCATCTGCGATAACTGAGGGTGGAGATGAGGAGCCCTTTTTCTCATACACATCTTTGGTTGCGTTGGCTACTTTCCTGGCCATGTCAGCATACGGTCCTTCTCCGGAATAATTTAGCATGGGTTCGTACAAGACCTCGCCAAATTCAGTTGCAATGATTCCAGGTTCAATGACAACCACATCAATCCCCTTGTCTTTCAATTCTAATCGCAAACTGTCACTCCAACCCTCCACCGCATGTTTAGTCGCATGATACCATGCTCCCAGTGGAGTGTAAATCTTACCTCCTACCGATGATGTATTTATAATCTTGCCACTGCGGGCCATTCTCATATGTGGGAGTACTGCTTTGGTTACTGCTGCGAGTCCAAAGAGGTTAACTTCAAACTGACGCCGGGCATCCTCCAGTGGGATATCCTCTACTGCACCATATAAACCATATCCTGCGTTATTAATCAATACATCAATTTTTCCTTGTTCTTTGATCATCGTATCCACTCCTGCAGTGATCTGGTCTACTTGGGTAACGTCCATTTTTAGGGCATGTCCTCCTGACTCTACGATATCCTGCATTTTCTCCACTCTTCTGGCGGCTGCATAAACCGTGTGTCCCTGCTCAATCAGGGTCAGTGCCGTTTTTTTTCCTATTCCGCTGCTAGCGCCGGTAATTAATATGACTTTTTTCATTTTGACTTTTTATGTTTTTAAAAATTATATCACAAATTTCAGCTCTTTTCGAGCGGGCGACAAACACGAATCACAGAAGTAAAAACACTTTTTACAGAAGATGGCAGAAAGGAACTATCGCAGATAAAAAAGTAGACTTGCGATTTGCCATCAAATTGGTTGAAGGCCAATGGTTACCATTTATCAAGAAGTAACTTCCTGGAAGACTAAAGATGTCC
>JAGQWZ010000639.1 GCA_020436835.1 Saprospiraceae bacterium
AAACTCAGCCCAGAAATCGGGTTGGTCGGTCATTGAGCTTAAGAACAAATCACATTTGGAAGTAGCCCACTTAATGCAGGAATCGTTATTTTTTATAAACACAAATTGTTTTGAATCATTTAATACTACAGTTCCAGAGGCAATGGCTGCCGGTTGCATCACCTTCTGCTATGAAGCTTTTGGAGGACAGGACTTCCTGATTAATGAAGAAAATGCCTTCGTCTTTCCCAACAATTACGTTTATCCACTTCTCAGCAAAGTGTTGAATATTGTGAATGATCTCGAATCATATATGGAGAAAATCGGAAGGATTCAGGACCATGGCCTTCATACGGCCCGGCAATTCGAAAAAAGCAGAACAATAACAGAACTGAAAAGATTTTATCAAAAATTTGGAATAATCAGTTAGTAACGTGGATGAAAACATAGATTTTCCTTGGCCTGAAAGAGATTTGATACCCTTCGAGATCAGTGAGATATCGGCAGACCGGGTTCTAGTAATTGCACCGCACCCCGATGATGAAACACTTGGTTGTGGTGGCAGTCTAATCCAACATGTGGAGAGAGGCGAAAAAGTAATGATCTTATTTTTGACAGATGGAAGCGGTGGAGATTTTTCAGGCAGTTTTGCACAAAAAGATTATATCGCCTTGCGTGAGGAAGAAGCGACAAATGCCTGTCAAGTCCTGGGGGTTGATACATTCCGCTTTCTTCGATTTACCGACCGAAAATTGGGTCATGATTCGAATCATTTGGATAGAGTTAAAGAAGAAATCAGGATTTTCAACCCAAACTTGATTTATGTCCCTTCCCCGCTTGAGATTAATCCGGATCATCGAACTGCCGCATCTTTGGTCTGGCAGGCCACTTCTGAACTGAAATTGTCTCTTCAGATTGTATTTTATGAGATAAGTACTGCACTGCAACCTAATAAGTTGGTTGACATCACTGAATATGTAAATAAAAAAAGACTTGCAGCATCCTGTTACCAAAGTCAAATGCAGCAGATAAATTATTTGGATATCGCTCTTTCGATAAATAAGTTCAGAACTTTGACCGTCTCAGGCATATCTGACTATGCAGAGGGATTTCTTGTAGTCGATAGAATAAAATCAATGGGAAAAAAGTTGAGCGACTTCTTTTCGATTCGAAAAATGGAAAAGCTGGAAGATTGTGTATCCACTCCTTTGGTTTCAATAATTGTCAGAACAAAGGACAGGCCCAAGCTACTTACCGAAGCCCTCAAAAGTATAGAGGACCAGTATTATAAAAATCTCGAAGTGATCTTGGTAAATGATGGAGGTCAAGAAATCAGGAATTTGATTGAACCATTTAAACGCACACTCACAATTAAGGCAGTGGATCACTGCAGTTCAAAAGGGCGTTCTGTTGCAGCAAATACTGGACTTAGAATGGCTACCGGATCCTACATTGGCTTTCTTGATGACGATGACCTGCTTTACCCTGATCATGTCGAATCCCTGGTCAGGTTTATCCACAGTAGCGATAAAGCGGATTTCGTCTATTCTGATTGTATATTATGTCGTTACAATCTAAACCCTCAAAATAGTCAATTAACCAAGTTGGAGGAGCGTGCCTTCAAGGGAATCGACTATAATCAAGATCGCCTCTATCAGATGAATTTCATCCCAATCATGACAGCATTGTTTAGCAAAGAATTGTTGCAAAAATCCGGACCGATGGATGAGTCTCTGGATGTCTTTGAAGATTGGGATTTGTGGATCCGGATGAGCTTGCACACAGATTTCAATCACCTCCCAAAAATCACCGCTGAATATCGGATCATTGGAGATAGGTCGTATGATTATCTGGCTGGTCAGATCAAGATCTATGAAAAGTATTGGCAAATATTTACACCCAAGAAAATTATCGGGTGGCTTCACAAAACCCAAGGAGAAAATGATCAGTTGAAAGCCGAATTAGAAAAGATCAAATATCGAAATCTGCCAGACCAAACTCTTTCGTCAGATCGATAAAATTAAAATGATTGGGATTAGATTGTACATCCCTTCTCACTCAATAGAAATTCCTGAGTTCTTGTACTGTCTGATGGGACGACAAAGTTCTTTTGGTGATGATGATGGATTCGATACCTTGAAGAATGATGATCCTAAATTCACTTTCATCCTTGCATCAAAATTTCAAATATTTAAGATAAAATATACATAGTATTACGATGCATTGTTATTTTATGTATATTCGTGGTGAAATTAAATACTATGTATTCGAAAGAACTTTTAAAAGGTACCCTTAAACCAATCATTCTCCAATTGTTATCTGAGAACGAACAGATGTACGGTTATGAAATTGTTCAGGCGGTCAAATCCCGCTCAGGTGACAAGATCATCATTAAGGAGGGCTCGTTATATCCTATTCTACATAGTCTGAAGGCAGAAGGTGTGTTGAAGACCCAAACCCAGGTGGTGGCAAATCGAACCCGTAAATACTATTCCCTCTCCGCCAAGGGAAAAAAGAAATCCCGGGAAATTCTGGCTGAATTGGAAGATTTTATCGGTACTGTACAGAACATTATTAACCCGCAAACCTCCCTTTCCTAAAATGAACCTTAATCCTGATCAAATTGAAGAATTAGACTCTTACATCGCTGAGAATGGAGTCATCTGTCCTGACTTATGCGATGATATTTTAGACACATGGCATCTCTAGTCGAAAGTAAAGTGCGGGGAGGAATGGACTATGATTCAGCTCTGAGGGAACGTCAGGCAATCTTTCCACCTTACGAACTTTTACAACTTCAGAACGAAGCCATATTTCTGTTAACTTATAAAAAACATGTCCAAATGATTCGATTTATTTTTATTTCTGGTTATCTGAGTCTTTCACTATTTGCACTTGGATGGGTCTGCCATCAGGGATTGGGTGGACTCTTTGTCTCTAGGCAGCTTGCCACACTCATCTATGGTACCTGTACTTTGACTTCTGGTACTGTTTTCTGTTTTGCATTCCTTCCTGCTTTATTTTTGTATGGTTATAAGTCATTTGTCAGTAAGTTATCTCAAGTTTCAGTATAAATCCAATACACAAAAGAGCGTAATCACTAACTTCCTCTGCAGGGGTAAGAAATAGGAAAATTCCAATATTTTTCTGAACTATTGCTATAATTTGTATTAATTTCCTATTTATGATCACTTTCCTTCACACAGCCAAAGTCAATATCGAGCGGTTTGAAAATCTGGTGCGGAAATATAATGCACATATCCGGGTCGATCATGTAGTAAATGAAGAATTACTGCAATATGCACTCAGAAGTGGGACCGTCGACATCCGGGGATTCACTCAAACGGCTCAGGAAATTAAAAGACATGCAGAGAACCTGATTGTATGTACGTGTTCAAGCTATGGTGAGGTATGCGACCAACTGATGGACATCGAAAGGATTGACCGCCCGGTTGTTGAATATCTGGTGAGCAAGTATGATCATATTGGTTTGGCTTTTACGGTAAAATCAACCGTTCCGGTCTCCCGACAATTAATCGAAGAGTGTGCAGCCAATATAAAAAGACCCGTCGAGGTGATTCCCATCGATTGTACCGGCAGCTGGTCTCATCTGGAAAATGGAGATCAGGAATCATATGCTAAAACCATTGCGCAAGAGATCCGAAATAGTCACCAAGATTGTGACGCCATTTTTTTAGCTCAGGCATCGATGGAAAATGCCACCCAATTTCTTAAGGATCTGGATAAGGAGGTGTTGGCAAGTCCGGACTTTGGCGTGCAATATTATCTGGATCAAATGGAAAAATCCTTAAAATAGCGACTCGACATAATGAAATGCTACCTGTTCTTTTTAGTCCTCTTACTTCCCATCATTATTACCTGCCAGGAAGAACCGGATCCTCGTACCCGGTATTTTCCCAGGAACCGTGAAACGGTAAAGGAGTTACCCGCTAAAGATCGGTTCTGGATTTTTATCCTCGCGGGTCAATCCAATATGGCTGGTCGCGGACAGGTAGAACCACCTGACACGATTGACAACAACCGCATATTATCTGTCAATGAAAAACATCAATGGATTTATGCAAAAGAACCTTTGCATTATTACGAACCTAATCTAACCGGACTGGATTGCGGTATGTCCTTTGCCAACAATTTGCTCGATCATATTCCTAGTGATGTGACCGTGGGCATCCTGCCTTGTGCGATCGGAGGAAGCAGTGTGGAGCAGTGGTTAGGAGACTCCTTATATCGTGGAGTCCGGTTATTCAGTAATTTTAAAGAAAAAGCAGATCTGGCCGGGAAATCAGGCATTATTAAAGGACTACTTTGGCACCAGGGAGAGAGTAATTCGAAACCGGAATTAATTCCGACTTATAAAGAAAAACTGGTGCACCTCTTGACGGCATTCCGGACCTATATCAGTAACGACAGTCTACCTGTGGTTGCCGGCCAATTAGGTGCGTATACCGAACCGGAAGAAAGACAAAAGAGATGGAACAGCATTAATTCGATTATCCGGGAGATAGCCGCTGAAGATCCTTTTGTCGGGGTGATCGAAACGAAAGATCTGACGGAAAAAGGAGATAAAGTCCATTTCGACAGCAAATCTCAACGGACGATGGGAGAGCGTTTTGCCGACGAAATTGCAGAAATGTTGAATTAATGCCGTTAGATTTATATAAAACCCATTCTTAGATTTTATTGAGTCACATGGAGGCCCTACACAACTGATACCTGACAACCTCATTACCTGACCTCCATTACACCAACTCTCCAATATCAATCATATACATCTGCCTTTTACCCCCTTCATGGGTACTGTCAAAAAACACCCTCCTACCCTGTTGATCACATCTCGGATGCAGGTCGCAACGCCACTCACCAGTAAATTTTTCCGGTTCGAAAAATTGTCCTAGAATTATTTTTCGCCGGGTAGGTACATGATACAAATAAAGCGTTTGTAGTCTATCTTCTTTGGAGGGATACGTATCATTTAAAATCCATTCCTGGTTAGTATTGGGTACATAGGTGTTGTGACCATTGACCGGCATATCATTTTCTCCCACTATACTAATTTCATCTGTTTTATCTTTAAAGAGATAAAAGGCTTCTTTTTTACCTTCGGGTTTTGTCCAGGCGCAGATATGATTTGAGTCTTTCCAGATAAAATGAGAGGTATAGCCGGAAGGATCCAACACAAATAAATCATCTCCGTTTTTGTTAGCAGTAAACATCCGCGTTACAAAACCAGGACCCTTCCCTGTGACCGGATCCAAACGAGCCGCCCGCCACCGATGTAAAAAAATAAATCGCTCCGAATCCGGACTCACCAACAGGTGATTAAAATAATGCCAATTATCTTTCAGGGAATGTCCCTGGTGGGGAATTTCCGCGATTTTAGCCAGTGGTACAATTAAACTGTATTGCAGGGTTTTTAAATCCAGCTTATAAATACCAATTTGAGCAGGTGCTCTTTCGTCATGGTACGGATCCGGAATGCCCGCATATCCATAGCCCGGACGCAGATCCTGGATCCGGTTAAAATCTGCCGACAAGGCGTAATTTCCGTCAGGACTGAGCGTGTATACCGGTAAAGGAAGAATCTTCTGTGTGCCGGTGCGGACATTATGAATCCGGCTAATAAAACGGTCTCCCTCCCGGTCGTTCCAGATCACTTCTTCTGTCGAACCTGGAATCCATTGCAACATGCAGCCTTGTTGCCAACCCCAGGCCCGGCTCGTTCCGATTTGGGTCCATTTGGCACCATTTTCAAGATCGATCAAGCCGATCCCGATTTCGTCATCTGCCCGGGGGGAGCGAAAAAACAGATCGACCTCCATACCCAGGGCGTACCGGCCGGTGGGATCAATCTGCCACTTATCGTAATAGCCAAACCAGTGTTGCCTGTCTCCCCCGGTAATCGGAACCACCGGCTGGTCACTTTGCTTCTTAAGATTTAAATAGAACCAGGGCATTCCCAGGGCCATCGCAGTCCCATTTTGTATAAAGGATCTTCTATCCATCAAAATTGTATTTTTAACTGTGTATGGAAAAATACAAAAATGACGTACGTAGGGTATTTCCTGTTTGGGCCTGGATCATCTATCTGATCTTGTTTGCTTTTTCCATCCCCTGGTATTTCTCAAATGGAAGGGGTATGCATCTAATCTACGGGCTGCCGCTATGGTTGATTTGCAGTATCAGTGCCGTGATTCTAATGGCAATCTTTACCGTCTGGATCATTCGAAAATATTGGACTGATTAAAACTCATGGAGCATAATGAACTAATTGTTCTTTGTATTGGTGTCTATCTTCTCATCTTGCTCAGTTTAGGTCTGATTGCACGACGACAGACGCAAAGCAGTTCACTTAAAGATTTTTATCTGGCCGGAGGTCAACTGGGGCCGTTTGTTTTGCTGCTTACCCTTTATGCCACACAGTATAGCGCCAACACGTTATTGGTCACTCCGGCAGAGATCGTCAACCGGGGCCTGGGCATGATCCTGGTTATGGGTTATATGACGGCAATTGTCGTTTTCTATTTAACGTTTGCTCCCCAGCTATACCAAATCTCCCGCGATCAACAATTTATTACCCCCGGTGATTATTTTGATTTTCGCTTCAATTATCCCCGGCTTACCCTGCTCGCTAATATCATCCTGGTGATCGTCTCGGTCAATTATTTACTTTCTCAGCTGATCGCCATTGGACATATTACCAGCGGAATCACGGGTGGGGAAATACCCTACTGGGTTGGGGTCGTATTTCTCGCCTTTGTGGTGATCATATACGAATCACTAGGTGGCATGCGGGCAGTCGCCTGGACGGATGTCATTCAGGGGATTATGCTTTTTGCCGGAATATCCGGTCTGCTGATCGCTGTAATGCCCGACAAAGCAGAATTGATGCGTATTGGAAGATGGCTCACTGAAAACAGTCCGGAAAAAATCGGATTGCCCGAGCCTTCTTTTCAACTATATTGGCTCAGTTCAGTGGTGATGATCGGTTTGGCCGGATCAGTGTATCCCCAGGTGATCCAACGCATCTATGCAGCCCGGTCTGCCAGAGTACTGCGGCAGTCACTGGGTGCAATGGTATTCATGCCGGTGCTGACCGTCCTGGTTTTATTCTTCCTGGGTTATATCAGTATCCCCCATTTTGAAAACAATCCTCAGATAGCAAACGATGAAGTGTTGCCCGAAATGCTTAGGATCTGGGGGCAGGAATCTCAGTTTACCTTTTTCATGACCATCCTGGTACTCATTGGGTTACTGGCGGCAATCATGTCTACAGCCGACTCGGTGTTATTATCGCTCAGCTCCATTATCGCCAAGGATATTCTCGGGAAATCGATTTTACAGAACCGGTCCGACCAGGACCTGACCCGTACAGGCAAAGCAATTTCCTGGATCATTATGTTCTGCATGGTCTTGATTGCGTTGCAGCCTAAAATTACTTTATGGGGATTAATCGAACTAAAAATGCAAATCCTGGTGCAAATAGCACCGCTGTTTCTGTTAGGTATTTATTCGAGAAAAGTGACTGCAACGGCGATGTTTTACGGGCTTCTTATTGGCTTTGGCTTTTCTTTCGTAACCTACCTGTTGGGAATCAACACGATCGGTGGCATTCACGCCGGCCTTTGGGGGTTACTGATCAATACTGGCTTTTGTTTGCTTTTATCCCGTCCCGCTGGGTTCAGGTAAAGGTTCAGGAGGTCGAATCAGGTTAAAACTTGTTCATTGGAGTTCTTCCATGGGGGGAATCTCGTGTGGACGGGCATAAGGCATCCGGGCTATTTTCTCAATGGCGTAATAGGTGTTCAATCCACTGATACCCAAGTCATCGACCAATGCCAGGTTGAGATGTCCCTGATCCTCTATGATCCGGTCCGGCAAAACAATAATGGCGACTTCACCAATCACCAGTGACGTTCCATTGAGTTCAATTGGGATCTGCTGCTTATATTCCATTCCCAATTTGACCTGGCTTTGCTGCACGAAGGGAGCCGGAAAGTCCTGGATCCACTCCGGTGTTAGACCACATGCGGCAAATTCCGATTCTGCTTCCCGGAATTTGGCTGAAGTATAATGCGCCTTCTCTAAAAAAGGGCGATGGATATGATTGAGGGTGAAATATCCCGTTTCATGGATGTTCCTGAATGTATCCCTGCGGTATTGAGCGTCAGGCCTTAAAATAAAACCCAACAATGGTGGATTACTACCAATATGTACGATGGAATTGAAAATCGCCAGATTGTCCGACCCGCTGGCTGAACGCGTACCGATTAGCTGCGCCGGTTTGATCCCACTCAGGGAATTCACCAAATTCAAACGTTCAACGCGCTCCATTTTTTGCAGATCTGCTGAGGTGATCATCATTGAGTAATCTTATTTCAGTTAAACAATAGATATTAACTGATGAGGGAAAGAATTGTTTTTTCAATATAATGACCAGGCTTTCCGGTAATATCGCTGTCTACCCTATGAGTACCTTAATTGTACCAGGTTAAAAATTACATTTTCTCAAACATTTTAGCGGAAGGAAAGTTATAGGTGTAGCAAAAACAAGCATCATGGCCACATCTAAGTCTACCGCGAAAAAAACCGGAAGAGATCCCGGCGAAGAACTGAAGGAAAAGTACAAGGAATATATTTTAATGCACGGTGAAGTGCCCAAATCGGTCTTCCTATTTGCGAAAGAACTGGGGATGAGGGAGGAGGAATTTTACAATTATTTCGGGTCATTCGAAGGCATCGAGAGTGCCATCTGGTCGGATTTTATGGAAGAAACGCTCAGTGCCCTGAAAAATGAAAAGGTGTACGATGCCTATACTTCCCGGGAAAGATTGTTGGCCTTCTTTTATACCCTGATTGAGCGACTGAAAAAAGACCGGAGTTATGTGAAATACACGGTAGAAAATCGAATGAGTAAACCAGAGA
>JAGQWZ010000640.1 GCA_020436835.1 Saprospiraceae bacterium
GTCAGGTTTATACCTCCAATCTTTTCAAAGCGGGGCACCGGATTCGCTTGCACATTACCAGCAGCATGGCTCCCCATTACGATCCCAACCCCAACACGGGGAATGAGATTGCCACGGAAAAGAATCTCATTTCTGCCACGAATACGATTTATCACGATCGTGAACATCCTTCCAGGATCATGTTGCCCTTGATTGAAAGGTGATGCAAAGTTCTTAATTGCCATACCGGGTATCAAAATTGCCTATTATTCATGGACGATCAGGGCATGAAGCAGAAGAACGTGCAGATGCTGAAGGAGGGCCGGGACGTTTCTCTCCACTTCGTACCATTAAACAAACCATTGTGCAGCCACGTTGGGGATAAAATCCACAAGAAAATGGGCCATAATGTTTGCCTTCAAATCCCGTTTCCAGAAATAAAACCAGGTCAGGACCGCTCCGGCCCAAAAGGAGACAAGAACACCAGCCCATCCCTGTCCCGGGTAATGCAATAAGGCAAAAGGGATCAACGATAAGGAGGCAGCTACCCATTTGCTGCCGGTCAAAGCGCTAAGTCTTTCAAGTAAAAAGCCGCGCATGAATACTTCTTCTGCCACTCCTGCACGAATGACGATCAGTGTGACAGTCCATAACGACAATTGATCGAAGGTATGTGACTCTCCGAAGGACCACCCAACCTGCTGGCAAATGAGCAAAGCGAAAGCCACAATTGCTACCACCAATACCGCCAGCAACAATGCCCGCAAAACAGACCTGCCGAAAAATTGAGCGTACAATCCAATGGATCCCAGTCCTTGTTTTTCGCCATATCGGATAACCAGAAATAGAACACCAACCATGCCCAGAATAATCAGTTCTTTACTTACGGCCTGGACATTTGTAAGCATTTCACCGCTGTAAGTTTTGAATATCCAGTTGACCAGTGTAATCGTGGTATAGGAGATCAATAATCCCAGTCCCGTGAAATAGTTAGTTTTTGCAGACATAGGTTGTTATTGGATTGGAAGGGTGATGAAAATGCCGAAAAGTTCTTGTAAATAGTGATCGAATTCGTTCGCATCAATTGGATATTCTTCTCGGTGCCCATCAATGGTTTTAATCACGGTATTGCCGACAAGCGTAATCCGTCCTCCTTCAACCAGCTGGGAACACAGGCGACGCTGGGTAAATGGCGAGAGGGGAGATGTTTGATGGAATTCACAGAAGGGTCCAAAATAATCGAAGGGTACAGAGACATCCTGGAAACGGTACATCGGGGTCCAGTTGGCTTGGTCTTTTGAGTTGTACAGGACGTAATGATCCTGGCCGTCCTGATCTAGGCGATAATATTGGTTATGGTGATCTACGGTCTCTCCGGAATTCAGAGCAATCGGTTCCGGAAAACTATTGCCGAAACCCACATCCACCAACCATTTTTGATCATCCAGGGTAGCAATAATTGCCACATGACCGCCGTACGCCCCGTATTTTTCCTGAGATGGGATGAACACGCCACAGGAAATGAAATAGCAGGAGTAGCCTGCCGAATGCAGGAGCCATTGAAACAATCCGTTTAATTCAAAACAGAACCCACCGCGGCCCTCTTGGACAATCTTTTGATAAATTCTACTCAGATCCAGTTCGATCTTTCGACCGTTATGAATATCCAGGTTTTCAAATGGAATTCGGTATAAATGCTGTTTGTGAAGAGCAAAAAGCGTCATCAAATCGACCTTGTCGATCGTCGAATAACCCAGTCTGGTTAAGTATTCATACACTTTCATGGTCAATTGTTTCAGATTTGATATGATCAATGGATAAATTTGCTTTTCCATCGGCAATCCTTTTTTACAATTTCTATTAAATGAATGCTTTGTCCGACCAATTATTAAATGGGCCTATTGCGATAACCTGAAACTGACGCCAGTAAAAAATCAGGCGGCTCAATATGAAATTGCTATTTTCCTCCGTTTGAATCGCCAGCTTTATCCGTTCGGAATGGTTCTTTTCATATTACCTATTCTAAAGGCAGGTCGGGATCCAGATGCCTTACACATTGACTACGTGCAAGATGTTAACCATATCTATGGACCCTCAATGACCGTCATCATTGCCCGGTATCAAGAGAATTGATTATTTCAACCAAAAGGCCTTTGTAATGAAAACGAGAATTCAAAAAATTGAATACTTCAACCTGAATGTAAAGGATCAGCCCGGGGAGGCTTACCGGTTACTCCAGGGGTTGGCCGAACTGGGCATTAATCTGCTGGCTTTTTCCGCAGTGCCCGTCGGCCCCGGCACCA
>JAGQWZ010000641.1 GCA_020436835.1 Saprospiraceae bacterium
AAGCCGGGCAATCAAATACAAGATACTCAACTCTGCCCAGCCATAGGGTTTACCGGTAAATCCGGGGTAATTGCCCTGGCCAGTAAGCACTTCCTTTACCGTTAAAATACCCGTTCCTTCTCTTTGCCGGATTAAATTAAATACTTCCACTTCCGCCGGATCCAGATTTTCACTAAACATGCCATCGACATTTTGCATGGCCAGAATCTCTACTACTTCCTGCTGACTTTTCTGATGGGGATAAATCATTAAATTGTAATACACCTTGTCGATCAATTGCTGAAAAGCTTGCGATATACGACTATCCGCCTGTGTACCAGAAACATTTAGATCATTACCATTGAGTACGAGGTCGGACTGCGACAGGAGCTGAGTAACCGTATCTTTCAGATTGTTCCACCGGTTGATATTTTTTCTTTGCTCAGTCTCTAATAAGACCCGGTCCTCTTCCGGCAGGACATGGCTAGTATTCATCCGGATGTATTCCTCTGCCTGTAGGAAAAACCGGATATCGCCTAAATAATCGCCACTGGTTGGCAAAATAATATGCAGCTCATCTTTTCCCAGAGCGTGCGAGGCGAGGATACTCGGATTATCATAGTGGGGATGTAAGGGACTGATCAGCCGAATGCCAATGCCGGAAGTTTGTTCTCTTCCTCTGGTGAGTTCGTCGACGTATTGCGTGAAGGAAAATTCCCTTCCGGATTTTTGATGTACTAATTTCCGAGCATTTAAGACACGGTCAAAGACAATCTCCCCTAGTTTCTGACTCACTTTTACCTGGTCGACATCCGTATTTTTAATTTCCTCGATAATATCCTTTTCTTTTTCGGTCAGAAATTCGAACTGACCCGAATTGGATTGCACATAGGATTGATAAATCAAACCATTTAATGCCTGCGCAATTCTTTTTTCAAGGTCCGGAAGATTGATGCTGTAATCATCAATCAATAAAGTCGTAATGTGCTTTAAGGTCGGACTAAAAGCCTTCACATATTTGACCATAAAAAGCGCTTTCAGGATCCGGATCTGAAGGGGATCTTCCAGATTTCTTTCCGCATTAATGATACTATGCTGGATCTGCACTCTTAAAATGGGCCGGATCCCATCGAATAATTTATCGAATGAAGCAATTTTACCCACCGGCTCATCTCCCAAATTTTTTACCGCATCCTGGATGGCACTGAGCATGGAGCGTTCACCTACCGATTGGTGCGGTCCTATTTGAAATGCGGTGTGGACAAACAATTGATTGATAGCCTGCTGAAATAAATCAAACTGAAAAGGCACAAAGGGATAAATATCGATGAAATGTACCTCGTCCTCAAAATGCTTGTATTGATACCCTCCTTCGGAGAAATCAAAAAGGGTGCGAAAATTATTTTTTTCACGTTGATAGATCGGAGATAATTGGCCAGCCACATCCACCTTCTTTTCCAGTAATCGTTTGTGAATGACTTCATCTACGTTGCGACTGGTCAGATTCAAGCGATTGCGAAACCTATCCTGAATTTTTGAAAAATCCATTTTTTGGTTGCGGGTAAATTCACCCACTACCGCCTGAATATCATCCTGCGAAGTTACAAATACAAAGGACTGACCCCGACAGATCGTGGCCAGACTTTCCGTGATCGTTTGCAAACTGTACATCCGGTCGGTGTTGCCCTCACAGAATTTGCCCACTTCATCGGCAAAAAAGTTCAAGCGAAATCCTTTTTCCTGGGTGTCAATAAATTGACGCACCATATGGGCAAAATCCTCGATGGAAATGGCATAGTCCGCATAGTCATCATAGATTTTAGCCGCATCTTCCTTGGATATCCCCTTTACCTCGGCTAAAGCAGCAATGATTTCCACTCGTGCCATTTGAGAGCGTTCTCTCCTTTTTGTCCAAGCCCGGTTACGATTGTCGATCTTTTGAAAAGTTTCCGTGAAAGACTGATATAAGCCCTCTGCTTCCAGATCCCGCTCCATCTGGGCAATCCGGGGCACCGTACCATAATATCCCAGCGATTCATTAAAAACTCTCAGAAAGATGGCCAATACGGGATCGGTTTTGCCGGTATCACCAATACCTACATGCTTTTGAAAAATATTAAATAAAATACTTTTGGAAGGTATTTGAGCAGCTCGGGTTAGGTCAGCCTTTAATATTTCATCATTGAGTTTCTCTTTAAAAATATCCAACACCGAGGCATGGTCCAGTACTTTATTTTCAAGTACTAAGGAAAGCATTTTTAAAAGGTGCGATTTACCAGATCCGAAAAAACCCGATATCCATACACCATTGGCATTATGATAATTCAAATACTCCGGAAGGCAATTACGACTGAGATTCTGCGAGACCTCTTCGGTAAAGACATATTCGTTTACTTCTTCCAGCAAATTTGATAGATCATCGGCTTTGATCACACCCTCAATCGACCGGGTAATATCTTTTTTAAAGAGATCTTTGATTAGCATATTCAAATTCTTATTTCGTCAATATTAAAAGCCCGGTAATAATTTTCATTTTTTAGCCGTCCAAAAAGACTTAGTTTCTGCCCATCATAATCACCGGGATAAAACATCACTACCGGTACATCTTTTACGATCCTTTGCAAATTATTGATGACGGTATGCGACCGCAAAAAAGGGTACACCTGACCAACTCCGGTGATGAAAACAATCCGGGCATTGGATTGATTGATTCGATTTTCAATCTCCGGGATGATGGCGGTTTCTGCATTAAGCGCAGAACTTAATTCTTCCAGAAATTCAGACTGCGACAACTGCTCTTCTAGTTGGAAAAAATCTTCCAGATCATCTTCTTCGCATAAAATATCCAGGCATAGATCGTAAAGATTGATCATGAACACATCAATTCCATGCGTTTCCAACTTCTTCTTCAGTAAAGTAATGGAAACAGAAACCTTATTCTCATCCTCTGGCCGGTAGGTGCTGATATAGAAGGGTATTTCACCTCCCAGAGAGAGTTTCTTTAAAAAAGTTTCAGACTTCAACACCTGAAAGAGTCGTTCAAATTTATCCATCTTAATGCTCCATTAACTTTTCGATTTCCGGATCACTCCATAAGAGATACCTGAGATATTGGCTGTTTTCCTGTAGAAGAGTGAGAGCCAATTTATGAGTAATATAGGGTTTCGTAATGATTCTGTCAGAAGAAGAACCAAAAATACCCGTTTCTGCCAAGATCCTTACCATTACCTGTTTCACTTTAGTTAAGGTATTTCTGGTCATATTTTCGATTTCCGGATGTTCATCCATCTTTTGCAGGAAGAAGACTGAAATATCTTCATTGGTGATTTCCCTTCGAAATTGGAGGTAATGATCCCTGACCACTTCCAGGACAAAGTCGGCCAGGATTAAGTGCTCTTCACATGCGGCAAGATAAAAGATAGACGGACCCACTGCTTCATTTTGTATGGCCAAAGTCAACAATGGATCACTTAGATGGCCCAACCTCCGACGGATCAGAGTGAATTTCTTTCGGAAAGTCTCTTTCTTCCAGGTACGATAAGGAGATTGAGTTAAAAGAATCCCTCTGGATTGATCCCAGTCTTTTGTCTGCAAGTAGGATGAAGCAAACTCCTTGGTTTCCGCTAGCAATAATGATCCAGATGTCAAATTGAAACTATAAGTAATAGGTGCAGTCATCATGGATACTATTGTTTAAAAATCTACTCTTCACCGCTCTTCATCCTCTCGCGAACAAATTTAGACTTTAAGATCTTTCAGACAAATTTCGAATAGACTTCCTTCAACCTAAATTAGATCATATGGCCTTAACATCCAGAAGATCACTGGGATCTTCATCCAAATCCGGTAGTAACAGCCTTGACTCGGAGGAAGGAAGTTCCTGCACATCTCGCAGCTGTCTTTCGATTGCACGAGACCGCACTCCTGCTTTTTCGATCTTATTGCTGGCCTCGGTCAGTTTCTTCTGCACTTGAGAAAGAACCTCGCCGAAAGTACCAAATTCGGATTTCACGGCACCCAGGATCTTCCAGACTTCGCTGGATCGCTTTTCGATAGCCAGGGTCCGAAATCCCATTTGCAAGCTGCTCAGGAAGGCAGAAAGATTGCTTGGTCCTGCAACAATAACCTTAAAATTAATCCTCAATTCATCCAGTACCCCCGGAAAACGGGTTACCTCAGCATACAAGCCTTCTACCGGCAAGAAAAGAATACCAAAGTCAGTGGTGTAGGGCGGCGCAAGGTATTTGTCCCGGATGTCTTTCGCGGCAGACTTCAGCGCATTGAAAAGGAGTTTCCGCTCATTTTCAATTTGGCTCTTATCCCCATTTTCATAGCCATCGATTAAGGCTTCATATCGATCCATCGGAAATTTAGAGTCGATCGGCAGCCAAATCTGGGATCCTTCTTCATCTTTACCAGGAAGTTTTATGGCAAACTCCACCAATTTGTCTGAATTAGGAATGGTCTTGACATTACTGTCATATTGATCAGGCGATAGGATCTGCTCCAAGATATTAGACAGTTGGATTTCTCCAAATACTCCGCGAGTACGGACATTCGTGAGGACTTTCTTAAGGTCTCCCACCCCATTAGCCAGCTGTTGCATCTCTCCCAGACCTTTTTGCACCTGCTCCAGACGTTCACTGACCAGCTTGAAGCATCTTCCCAGGCGTTCTTCCAGAGTCTTATGCAGTTTTTCATCCACCGTTTCCCGTATCTTCTCCAATTTCGCACTACTGTCTTGGCGGATGGCTTCTAATCGCTTATCGACTTGTTCGCCAATGTCTTTGATGGATTTGGTCATGATGTCAATCAGTTTAAATTGCTGTTCCGACACAGTGCGAGTTTGGTTGTTTAGTGACTCACTAAATTTCTGCAGGTGATCGCTTTGCTCCTGGCGGTTTCGTCCAAATTCATCGCGTACCAGGCCTTCCAGATGGCCGTTTCCACTTTGGAGATTATCCTTTATCAGGGTAAGAGTATGAGAATGATCGGGGTATTTCCTGGTAAGGAAAAGGATCAGGTTGACAATGGCCAGGATGGTAATAAGTGAGGTTAGAATGATTAAAAAAGTATCCATTTGTTTATTAATTTAAAAGGTGAAGAAATAGGATCAAAGGTTAGCAGGCAATGGCCAGTGGTAATAACTCGATAGTGGGTGTCAATATATCAGCAGCTATATCCATTAGCGCCTGGGCTTCCGCTTCAGCATCGTAGATACCTAGGTCGTTTAGGGATTCGCGAAACTCCAAATGATCAGCTAATAGAGCATCCGCCGGTTGATTGTTCTGAAGAGAAGTCTGAAGATTGAAAGCAAGCATTAAAGTGTTCATTGCTAAAATTTTTAAAGGTTGAGAAAAATGAGAACACTTAGAGTTATTCAATCGAAATGCCAATATTTTATTTAATTGATTATCAATTATTTATAAAATTTATGTTGTATATTAAGTATCATTTATTGATATTTATAGTTCAATATATGATATGAAAAAAATACTACTCTCCTGGTACGCGACCAACAATGATTTCCTGAAGGATCAACCCAATCAGATTAATCCAGACGGACCAACGGCTAGCTTCCATCGATACTTCTACGACAAAGAAGCATATGAAAAGCACATCATACTGACCTCATACAAGGAACCTGACGATGATCTTAAGCTATTGCATCTGAGAACCTATCTCCAGAAAACCTTTCGAAGCCACCAGTTAGAGACCAGAGGCATGGCTATCCAGGACGTAATCAACCTGGAGGAGATACGCAACAAAATCGAAGGTCTGCTAGAGGAACTATCACAAGACCAGATAGATTTATTTATTTCTCCTGGTACACCGGCAATGTACACTGCCTGGATATTAGTCCACACATCTCGTGGTCTCAATACCAGATTACTCCAAACCCGTTCAGCTAAAGATGCCAGGGCCGAGGAACCCCAACTGATAGAGGTAGAAGTGGAAAAGAACTCCATCGCTTCTTCGCTTACTATTCTGGAAGCCAACCAATCAAAAAAGGTAGTAGAAAAAGACTATCTTTTTACTCCCTCCATTAAGAAGCTATACGATAAAGCAAGAAAAGTTGCCGCTTCTCCCAATTCCAAGATCCTCATCCTCGGTCCTAGTGGTTCTGGTAAAGAGCACCTGGCCCGTTACATACACGATCATTCTATCCGGAAAGAGCAGCCCTACAAACCGGTTAATTGCTCAGCTTTCACTGATTCTCTGCTTCGATCTGAATTATTTGGCCATGAAAAAGGATCCTTTACTGGTGCCGACCAGAAAAAAATCGGAGTAATCCAGGAAGCCGATGGCGGCACCGTATTTTTGGATGAGATTGGAGACATCTCTCCCTTCATGCAACAAGTATTACTGCGCGTCATTCAACAGGGCGAAATTCAACCAGTAGGGTCCAATAAAATCATCAAAGTATATGTCCGCTTTATCGCTGCCACCAATGCCGATCTAATTCAGAAATGCGAATCCGGAGAATTTCGTTGGGATCTCTTTTATCGCATTTCCGGCATCGAACTGCAAGTCCCATCTCTCGCTGCAAGGGGCCGAGACGAACTAAAAGAATACCTCGATTTCTTTTTCGAGCAAAAAGCTAAAGAACTACGCCAACCAATTCCAAAAATCTCCAAAGAGCTCAAGAATATCTTGTTGTCCTACTCCTATCCGGGGAATATTCGAGAACTCCAAAATATTGTCGAACGGCTGATCGTTCTCGCAGAAGATGGAGTTGCAAATATCTCCGACCTCCCAACCCGAATTTTACACCCCCCTCTAGAAGATTCCCTCCTTTGGAAAGATGTGGAGAAAAGCCACATCCAGAAAGTGCTCCAAAAAAATAACTACAACCAAAATCGAACGTGCGACGATATTGGGTATGGCAGTATCAACACATTGAGGAAGAAGATTGAGGAGTATGGGATTGAGGTTGTGAAGGAGTAAGCATTTCTAAAACGGATATTGTAACATTGCCTCCTATTGCCGAAAAATTTCTTCACCCTAATCTATGATCACGAAATTAGTTTATTAAATTCATAGCCGAACGACGAACTAACCTATAGGACATTATGATCAGCACCCCTCAAGTTTTCTATAAAGTCCATCTCAAAATTGCACTTAATTTATTTTGGTTACTTGCATTAACGCTTCCATACAGTGATATTTTCGCCCAATATACTGTGAGTGTTGATGCGCCCGCATACAGTGCTGATTTTAATGTCAGGATAGATGAGAATATACTCTATGCTGATATCGATGTTGAGATTGGCGAAAGTCTTTTGTACAAAGATTTCACGGTGGGATTTACTGATTCTAAATCCAGAGCAGATGTGATTATTTCCAATTCCAATTATAATTCCGACATCAATATACATATGTCGACTTCATTATATGCAGATCTTGTCGTTGATGTATCCGAAAACCAACTTTATGAGGATATTGGTATAGAGATAAGGACCTCCGGATATGTGGATTATCTGATTTATAATGAAGATAACTTTCTAACCAAAGAAAAATTAGTAGCCTCTTTGTTGCCAATCATTAATTCATATTTAGACTATAAATTTGAAAAAATTCCGTTTTGGTCCGCTGAAAATGGTTTGAGTGAGCCCGGAGAAGAACTTAGTCCTGTGATCTATTGT
>JAGQWZ010000642.1 GCA_020436835.1 Saprospiraceae bacterium
ATCGTATCTTCCTATACCGGCAATGAAGCAGAAGAAATTATTGAAAATTTACCGGACATCAGTGAAACACTTCTTCATACACATGAAGAATTGGCCGAAATATTTTTACCTCTTTCACTAATATTGGGCTCCACTGCACTTTTAGCAATCATCATGGAGATCCGAAAAATCAAGTACTCGAAATATGTACTCTATTTGGTTTTGTTGTTGGCCATTAGCAATGGAGTATTGGCTAAATTCGTTGGTACCTCCGGAGGTGAAATCAGACATTCCGAGATTCGCAACACTGCAAAAATGATTCATCTGCATACTGAGCATGATGACGATTAATAATTCGGTACAAAATCAATCTTTACCTTAAAACATATTTCGAAGCACTTAACAACTGACAAAACTGCTTTACCTACAACTAGGTCCTCTTCCCTGCTAATAATTCGTCGTTCCTATTCGCCCAGATCTCCCAGCGAAGGTGTAAATTTGCACCTAAAGATTACTAAGTGTGCATGGATTCACACTTTTAGTAAGGTAAAAATAGAGCAAATGCAAGAACTAAATGAGTTCCTCCTGGACCTCGGACCGGTGTGGGGTATTTCCATCGTTCTCGTCATAACCCTATTGGTTTCCTTTATCTACAACCGGATTATTGGAAGATACATTTCCAGGGAATCCCAAAGGGACAAGGACCATACCAGCCTGCAATTTATGCGGCATGTCGGAACCGCGCTGATCTATCTGATTGGATTGGCTTTCGCCTTGTCCCAGATACCCAGTTTGAGATCGATGGGTCATTCGTTACTTGCAGGTGCCGGAATCCTTTCGGTGGTGGTCGGTCTTGCTGCCCAGCAATCACTCGGCAACCTGTTCAGTGGCATTATGATCGTCATCTTTAAACCATTCCGCATCAATGACCGGATCACGATCCAAAATATCACCGGTTTTGTAGAAGATATAGACCTGCGCCAGGTAGTCATCCGTGACTTTGAAAATAACCGGGTCATCATCCCCAATTCGCTGGTGAACACGGAAGTCATTGTCAATAATCAGATGAAAGACCCGAAGATCTGCAATATGCTGAAAATTGGCATTGGCTATTCTTCCAATATTGATCTTGCCTTTCAGATAATCAAGGATGAAGCGCTGAACCATCCACTGGTCATTGACAACCGCTCACCGGAAGATATAGAAGCCGGTAAGCCTATGGTGATGCTCCGGGTGGTCGATCTGGCAGACTCTTCCGTCAATTTAATGGCCTGGATCTGGACCAAAAATAAAACGGATGGATTCAGTATGATGTGTGATCTACGAAAATCAATTAAAGAACGGTTTGACCGGGAAGGCATTGAAATTCCGTTCCCTCAACGCACGGTTACTTTTGCCAAAAGCGATGTGGACAAGTAAACGGAGATGTCTATTTAAATTAAGCTAAAATTTAGGCGTTAGCAAACCTCAACAGCCCCAGTAGTCAAGGTTCAGTGGTCAGCGTGGATACGGTACCATAGGTGCCAGAGGTACCAGAACTGGTTTATTATTATAACTTCTACTATTGGACAACGGACTTTCCCAGGATCTGTGCTCACCTATTCTCCTGCTAAACAAATTACCTGATTCACAAGTATTCAGTATTCAGGGTTCAGTGGTCAGCAGAATCCATCTAACACCGAACACCTGACTTCCGGCATTCCAAGCCAATTACCTGATTAGCTCAAAGTGCCAAAACCCCTAAATCCCCTAAAGGGGACTTTTCTTTCCCAATCCCACATTTTTTGCTGCTGCTGATCACCTTCTCCCGCTCTGACTTC
>JAGQWZ010000643.1 GCA_020436835.1 Saprospiraceae bacterium
CGGCTGTCCGGTTAATTTTGCACCTTTGATCATCAGTATTTGTTTATTTGTGATGACTAACAATATACTGATTTAGGGGGGATTCATCCCCCCTTTCAATTATTCACTTAACCGGACACTAGTGATTGATAATTGACAATTGATAACTTACAATAAGGTAACTCTTTCGAGAATCACCTTTTTACGTCTCCGGCTCATCGGTAATTTGCGGCCATCCCGCAGGAGAATATAGTCCTCTTCACCAAGAAACATCCTTTCGATAAAAGCGAAATTGACCAGATAAGAATGATGAATCCGCAGAAATGTTTTATTAGCCAGCAAATCTTCCACCACTTTGAGATTCTTACAACTTACGAATTTGCGGTCATTCGTCAAATAGATCGTAGTATAGTTCCCTTCAGCGCGGCAAAGGATGATCTCACTAATATCACAAATTAAATAACTGCTCCCAATGCCAATGGCAAAATGTGAAGTCTTATGTCCATTTTGCCGCATGTTGTTTCGAGTGGGATATAGTACATCAGAATTGCTGGTAAAAAGATGGTTTTGAGATGTAGCATTTGATGTCATTGGAGCATAGCTTAAGTTAAACCACTAATGTTATTCTAAAATTAGTACCGGTACAGGATAAATGAAATCCTGAAAAGCATGAGATTTAAATATCCCTATTAATAGGTAGGTGGTTTCTCCGGGTGGAAAACCTGCAGCGGAATCGATATTGTCTGGGATAAACCGGGGTCATGGTCATGGATTAAAAAGCTTCCTCCCAGGCTCTCAACCCTGGCCCGGACCGTATTTAGCCCGAGACCAGCACTATGTTCTTCAGGTTGCCCCATGCCTACGCCATTGTCACGTATGGTGACGGTGAGTTGATCCGTGCTGGTGGAAAGATCGATCTCGCATTTGCTTGCCTGGCTGTGTTTAGTCACGTTATTTAGTAGCTCCTGAACGGCATAGTATACTTTCGCTATAGCATCTCCCTTTAACCTGATTTGAGCAGCTTGCGGATTAATGTCGATCGTTAAATGATTATTAGTGTATTTTTCACATAAATCCTGTAATGCCGGGCCAAGTCCCATTTTTAATAATACCGGGGGATAGAGATCGTGTGACATATTTCGAATGAGGATACCCGCATCATGCACCAATTGTGCGGTCTTTTCTAAAGATTCATTTTGCTGATTGTGGCTGGCAATTTTCAGATGCATATTGGCAGCCACCAATTGACCCACAATATGATCATGTAAAAAGCTGGCCAGATTCTTTTTCTCCAGCTCCTGTCCATCCAGGCGGGCATTGACAGCCGTCAATTGGATTTCCTTATTGGCTATGTCCAGATCCTGCTGAATTTTCTGATTCCGTTTTCGCTGGCGGTAGTAGTGAAACCAGATAAACATACTGACAACCAATAAAACCCCTCCGATTGTAAAGGCGGTAAGGTTGTTTTGCTTCCTTCTCAGACTCTCTTCCACCAGGGCCCTGCCCAAACGTTCATTGTCATATTTGGATTGGATCTCCCGGACTGCGATGGTTTTAGCCGTTTCATTGTTCTCTTCTTTCTTCTGATAGGAAAGATCGAGGTAATAATAAGCACTGTCAATGAGTCCCATCTTTTTATAGCAGTCAGACATCCAACCGTAGATCTTTGCCTGATTGGAAAGCCTTTTTTGAGGAAAACTCCTATCAAGAAGTTGCATAAATAAGTTAAGAGCTTCACGGTATTTTCTCTGTTGCATCAAGGAATGTCCCATGTTTCCTAATGATGTAAACTTCACATCTTGATAATATTCATCGGAATGCTCTGCAGCAGTGGTTAGAGCCTTCCAATATTCCTCCATTGCCATATTGGAGAATCCACAATAGTCCAGTATTTGAGCATATACACTTCTTGTTTCTACTTCTAAACGGAAATACGATGAATCATGGCATTCACTCAGTAAAGACTCCCATACACTGAAAGAAAAGGGAATATCCCCTGTCGATCCATAGTTGATTTCAGCCTGACACCTGAGAAGGAAATATTGATTTTGCAGGATCTCTAATTTATCATAAGCCAGTTGACCATGATAATCAATATATCTGTTTATTTCCGTCAGATTATTTTTCGTAAATAAACCATATTGAATCAACGCTCGTAAACACTCAACTTCCAGAACAATCGATTCCTCTTCTTTGGAAAGAGACAATGCATCAAGATAACACCGGTATGCCTCTTCTTCATTTCTACTTGGTCCAAAAAGGAAGCAGTGGCCTTCTAAGACCTTGACCAGGATAAGATCTTTCATACTAGTAGGCCTCGAGAATTCAGGGCAGGATTCCAAATAGTTTTGAAACCTCGTGTGCAGGTAGGAGTCTAAAATCGAATCTTTATAGATTCCACGAGGGTATGGTATTTCGCGGAAAGATATAAGGCAATCTTCCAATCTTTTTTCATTGACCGGAATTAGAGACAGGTTCAAAAGCATGAAAACTAAAACGATCATGCAATTAAATTATCAAAAAAAATCAGTTCAACACTACGACTTCTCAGGCATTTTTAACATACACACGGCAGATGCCATGAATTGATTTAGATCCAATTTTACTCTTAATAAAGATGGAGACATCTATTCTGGGATGTTTTACAAAGTCTACATCGGTAGGCAACTTGAATTTTGATATCTTATCGCCCGTTGAATTTCTCTCGAAATTTAGATTAATTCTCCAGTCAAAATCTGAAGATGGATTTGTTTCTTCCTTAAACTCGACACTTTCAATTGAATAGAATTCTTTTTGCGATTTCTGGTACAGCCTGATCGTTCCTTGATGATTTTCAAGATCAAGCTCAAGGGTGGTGATAGAAAATTCATGAGGAGTGTTTATGTCGCATTCTAGGCCTAATACTGGTTCCACATGGATTACCTGATCCTTTCCCACAGGAAAGCTGGATGAGCTTCCAGGAATTGAACTATGTTTACAATCATAGATTAATACAACATCTTTAAGATTCGGCATCTTTAATTTATTTTCGATTATTTTAATAATCTAAACCAGTCCCTGCCGCTTGGCAAACAACCCCAGCCCTACAGCATTTTTGACTTTCAACTTATTGATCAAATTTTTCCGGTGGGTATCCACCGTGCTCTTTGCAATAAAGAGCTTCTTGCCAATTTCTTCGCTGGTATATTGTTGGGCGATCAATTTCAGGATCTCCAGTTCTCGTTCCGTCAATTGCCGGAGCATGGCTGATTCGCTGTTTTCTTCAGCCAGGTCGATGTTACTTTTTGAAAAAGATTTTAAAATTCTTTCCCTTACATCTGGGCTGTAATAGATCTCTCCATTCTCCACGGCCCTAATCGCCTCCTCCAGATATTCGGTGGCCGAGTTCTTGGTAATGTATCCCCTGGCACCTGCCTGAATCGCTTCGTTTACCAAATGCAAATCATCGTAAGAGGACAAAATGATACAATACCCCTGGAACGCTGTTTTACTCAGGGATCTCAATGCATCTATGCCATCCATATCAGGCATATTAATGTCCATCACCAGTAAATCAATCTCGGAAAGGTCCGTTCTGCTTAGTAGTTTTTCACCCCGGTCCACCTTAAAAAGTATACTATAATCTCCCTGCATCGAGAGTAATGCCTCCATTCCATCCATCAGGATTTTATGGTCGTCCACCAGCCCAATTCGAAGAGGTAGCACCGTGGTCATAATCATAATCTTACTGATAAACTATGATACAAAAAAAATCAAGGGCAATTTGGAATTATTTACCGTTCAGCACAACCACTCAAATAGGGATTCTTGAAAATACCCATTAATGGGGAGGAGTAACAATGGATGCAGGAGCTAAAGCTGCACCAGTATCTCTTTAAGCTTTTTATGCTGGCGCCGGGAAACATCCAGTTTTTCGCCATCGATCATGACCACTTGCAAGGAGCGATTGCCGTTGGAGCTTGTCACATGAGATAGATTGATCAATACAGAAGCATGGATTCGAAAAAAGTTCTCCGGAAGTAATTCCTCAAGACCACGAATCGATTTGCTTGAAAAGAACCGGTGTCCATCGCGGCAGTAAATCCAGGTTCCATTTTTATCGGATCTGCAGTAGGTCAGGTCCTGGACATTACGAAAGAGGTATCCATTTGACGTAGGTATCGCCAACCTGGACGGTTCAGCATTAAAACTTGCCATTGCGCATTTGTTGATCTTTCAATGTTATCACTATTCGCCCTTCCAGTCAATCACTTACGCTGCAGCAAAGAGTGATCCCACATCATTTATACAGAATTTGATGTTAAAACTTGGTCATATGTGATGAACTGACCTTCTGATCTGATCAGTTGTCCAGGATAATGGATGATTAGTACGGCTCCAGTTGACGAGTAACCTGCATGGAGCATAGATGCCCTTATCCGGTCACGTACTTCCAATAATGGAAGCAAGGGCCTTCGAATCCAACTATGATTTTCCTATTTTCGACCTACAAATCAAGTAGCCTCATTCAATGAATCGTCCTTTTCTCACTGCTCTAAAGGGTTTAGCCATGGGCATGGCTGAAGTTGTTCCCGGTGTTTCAGGTGGCACCATTGCTTTTATCACCGGAATCTATGAGCGCCTTATATTCGATATCAAAACACTGACGACCTTCCCTCTCAACATTTGGAGAAAGCAAGGATTCAGATCTTTTTGGAAGCATATTGATGGGACTTTCCTTATCACTTTATTGTCGGGCATGGTACTGGGCATTCTCGTGGGGGTACTGGGCATCACTTATCTTTTGGAAAACTATCCCTCGCTGGTTTGGGGCTTCTTCTTCGGCCTTATTATCGCTTCTGCCATTTATGTAGCCCGTCAGATAAAACTCTGGACGATCAGCGAATATCTGACCCTGGTTATTGGCATATTTGTCGCATACTACATCACCATCTTCAGTCCGGTTCAAGGCACTGACAATCTGATCTTTGTGCTCCTTTCCGGAATGATCGCGGTCTGTGCCTTAATTCTCCCGGGTATTTCCGGAAGTTTTATTCTTCTCCTGCTCGGAATGTATTCGATCGTATTGCAGAGCGCCAAAGCGGTCATCTCGCAACAGGACAAAAATGCAATGCTATTGATTCTCGTTTTCGTCCTTGGATGCGGCCTCGGATTAGCCCTCTTCGCCAACTTATTAAACTATTTGTTCAAACGATTTCACCATCCCACACTGGCATTGCTCACCGGATTTATGATAGGATCACTTAACCGGATCTGGCCATGGCGCAATCCCGTTTTATGGCTGGATAAAGAAAATGCCGAATATATAAAGATCATTCCACCCGGAGCAGATCTACATTCTTTTGAAATCGTAAAGGAAATGAATGTGTTACCAAATAATTATGAAGGAACGGCATACCTTGCCGGAGTCATTGTTTGTTTCCTTGTAGGTCTGCTGATCGTATGGGTTATGAGCTTCAAGGGAGACGAGCAAACTGCCGGATAAGGTTGCAAACCATTCCTTGAATTACCCAATTAATCCAGTTCAATAAGTTCCTCAAATCTACCATTCAACGACTTGGACCTAGTAGATTCTGCCGGGGCTTCGATTCACTGCCCACCTATAAATACCCAGCCGATCCAATTCAACAATTCCACGATTCCACAGTTCAACGACTTCCACAACTAGCCCCTAATCGTCTGTCCGCGGAACCCGGATACTTTCTACTAAATCCTGGATCTCGACCGGAGGTGCGGGAGTGAGAGCACTCACAGCAATGGATACAACAAAATTAAAGATCATGCCCAGGGTTCCGATCCCTTCCGGAGAAACTCCAAACCAGTACTGATCGGGAGTGCCACCGCCATATTTGAAATAGAAAATGTAGCTGGCGGTAAAGATCAGCCCAACCACCATACCGGAGACCGCTCCCGGCATGTTCATGCGTTTCGAGAAGATGCCCATCACAATTGCCGGGAAAAAGGAGGCAGCCGCCAATCCAAAGGCAAAGGCAACCACCTGAGCAACAAAGCCGGGAGGATTTATTCCGGCATATCCGGCAACAACCACCGCAACCGCTATCGCTATCCGAGCGGCACGCAGTTCCCCTTTCTCACTGATGTCCGGTTTAAGCCATTTCTTTAACAAGTCATGGGAAATTGAGGTGCTGATCACCAGGAGTAAACCAGCTGCAGTGGATAACGCGGCGGCCAATCCACCGGCCACCACCAGTGCAACGACCCAGTTAGGAAGGTTTGCGATCGAAGGATTAGCCAATACCATGATATCCCGGTCAACCGTTAGTTCGCTGCCTTTCCATCCCCGTTCCTCTTCAACCCTTGCGGCAAATTCCTCATTTTTGTCATTGTAGTACTGAATCTTTCCATCACCATTCTTGTCTTCGAATTTCAACAGCCCGGTTTGTTCCCAGTTACTAAACCAGGAAGGCATCTCAGAATAGTTTTTATTCTCAACCGTCTGAATCAGATTGGTTCTGGCAAAAGCACCGATAGCCGGAGCCGTAGTATAAAGAATGGCAATGAATAAAAGTGCCCATCCCGCGGACCGACGAGCATCGGACACCTTTGGCACGGTGAAAAACCGGACGATCACGTGTGGTAGTCCTGCCGTACCCAACATCAACGCAGCAGTAACAAAAAAGAGATCTGCCTTTCCGGAATGGGATGTCGTATATTCTTTAAAACCTAGGTCGGTAAGCACCATGTCCAATTTATCCAGGAGGTAAGTGCCATCACTTAACATGCCGCCCAGGCCTACCTGGGGAAAAGGGTTGCCAACCATCAAAACGGAAATAAAAATAGCCGGAACCAGATATGCGAAGATCAATACACAATATTGAGCTACCTGAGTATAGGTGATACCCTTCATACCACCCAGGACGGCATAGAAAAAAACAATTGCTACGCCAATAACCACTCCCCATTTAAAAGGGATATTCAAAAATCCGGCAAAGGCCACTCCTACCCCTTTCATCTGTCCCACCACATAAGTAAATGAGACGAAAAGGGCACAGACTACCGCTACAAGCCGGGCGGTTTGTGAATAGTAACGCTCCCCGATAAAGTCCGGTACCGTGTACTTGCCAAATTTACGCAGGTACGGGGCCAGCAAGAGAGCAAGCAGCACGTATCCGCCTGTCCAACCCATCAGATACTGTGCGCCCTGGTATCCCATAAAGGAGATCAGCCCGGCCATGGAGAGGAATGAAGCAGCAGACATCCAGTCTGCAGCGGTCGCCATGCCATTTGTCAGAGGATGAACACCTTTTCCCGCAACATAAAATTCTGAAGTTGAAGATGCTCTGGACCACACTGCAATTGCGATATATAAAGCGAAAGTCAATCCGACAATAATGAACGTCCAAGTTTGCAATTCCATATTAATGGGTTAGTGAGAGGTTTTCGAAGAAAGTAAAAGTTTGATTAGTCGTGTACATCAAATTTCCTATCCAGGCGGTTCATCAGGATGACATAGACATAAATCAGAATAACAAAGAAATAGATCGAACCCTGTTGGGCAAACCAAAAACCTAATTTAAATCCACCCAATCTGATCTTATTTAATTGATCCGCCCAGAGAATTCCGGCTCCGTAAGAAACAAGAAACCAGATACTCAGCAGAATGATGAGATACTTCACGTTTGTTCTCCAATAGAGACGTCTTAATTGCTTTTGGTCCTGCATCTATATACTAAATTACCTTGCTGCTGAAATTAAGAAAATTTTCGTCCTTCGAAGGGCCTGGTCAATCCAGACATTCTCCCGGCGAGCCTGTACGATCGATCAGAAAGGGAGCACATTCTCCATTTTCTTCTCTTTCACGTACCAATGCACAATTCGTTGAGCATCCCTGCTTTTTTGAATTGGTTTAATGACGTTTTTGAGATCACCGGGAGTGTGATAGGCGGTGCCGGAGCTAATGTATCCAAATCCGGCAACCTGGCCTTCCTCCACCATCACCACCGATTTCTCGTCACCATCGCGGCCCTGATCGATTATGAAAAAGTTATCCTTAACCACTTTCTGTAGATAGGTGATTGCTTCTTCTACCCGCTCATTATAGTCCTGAGCAGATTCTTTCCCCGCGCATGCACCGAAACACGCTCCTATTTCATAATTAAAGCAATGCCCAATCCCGGTCCGGTCACCACACCGGTGCTGACAAAGATTAAATTCTTCGATCAAACCGGTAAGGTGGCCCCTGGCATAGGCCAGTTTTGGATACTCTTTGATGATCGTATAATCCTGGGGAATCGACTTCTTTATTTTTTCCGCAATCAAATGCAGGTAGCCTTCCTCATCCTTGAAATAATAGAGCGCAAAGGGAAAAAGTTTGCTTCTCAATTGACGATTGATTTCCGGTTGTAGTCGCTTTATTTCCTGTTCTTCCAA
>JAGQWZ010000644.1 GCA_020436835.1 Saprospiraceae bacterium
CTCATAGGCTACAAGTTGAAGAACCTCCTTTTCTCTTTCTGAAATCAATGTGAATTTGTCGTAATACATCATCCTGATTTTTATTGATTAACTGATGTATCAAAATTGGATCATTCCTCCCTGATCCTCACTGTACCCAGGTATAGTTTGCAATTGATCATCGGATTTGACCAGCATTGCCCGAACATCGATCGCCAAACGTCGCGGCCAGAAGAGGATCCTCGTACCAAGCCATCACATGAAGGCCTTCGAGCCCCAGGGGAGATCCTCCTGGGGCCGCAAATACACTTCCTTAACTATGGAAAAAAGCTTTTGAAAAAGAGTAAGACTTCTAAAAAGGTACTGAGACATCTTGTTTTATCAAGTGCCTCAAATTAACGGCACATAATAAACATATCTGGACCCGACCCCGGGATTTATCACCTCATTCAGGAATTGGTGCATCAGGCTTACGGGTGCTTCCAGGGAATCAAGCTACCGGGTCGGCATCGGTGCATAGAAGAACTGTTCCCTGATCACTTTACCATTTTTCACTTCGTAAATTCCCAGCTCTTCAAATTTCATACGTCCCATGCCCTTCATCGTTGTATCGGAAACCATCCGCACTGCAATATGATTGTCAGTGATCAGGGGTTCACTTATTTCATTACCATGAAACTGTTCGATCATCCCACTCCATTCTTCGCCTTTCTTCCTGATAGCATCCATCCCTTTTACACTTTCCCAATGGGTGCCGGCAGGTTCGATGCTTTCTGCATCATCTGCATAGAGCTCCTCCTGAGCCTGACTCCATTGTCCTGCACGGCACAACTCAATTAATCTCTTAGCTACTTCTTGTGTGGTCATTATTTTGAAATTTTTTATGAATAAAAAAGCTGTCACTTCAAAAATAGGTAGATGCTGACAAGAGAGAGAAGTGCGTTATCGCCATGGTTAGGGGGGTATCTTGCCAAAAGCTTATCTTTACCAGGCTTATCAAAAAATAATTGGCAATGCATGTTTCGATTATAGTACCCGGAGGAGCCGCAGTTCTGAGTAGTATCGTTGGTCCGTTCAAGGTTTTTTCCGGGATAAACCAATATCTGATTGATACGGGTCAACGTACCGACCCCTTTTATGAAATAGATTTTGTCGGCATTAGCAGAGAAACCATGCTTTATGATGGCATTTTCTCGATACGTCCCACCAGGCAGATTCAGGAAATAGACCGCACAGATCTCATCGTGATTACGACGATCTTTGGTGAAATACCGGAAGAACTGGAGCGTAACCGGGAATTCATACCCTGGATCCGGAAAATGCATTATGACCGAGAGGCGGAAGTAGCCAGTCTTTGTCTGGGAGCATTTCTACTGGCGAAGACGGGACTGGTGAACGGGAAAGAATGTTCAACCCATTGGGCTTTTGTAGATCAATTCGAACAGATGTTTCCCGAGGTGAATTTACAGCCACACCGCATCATTACTGAAGATGCCGGGGTCTACAGTAGCGGAGGCTCTTATTCATTTCTAAATTTGGTCTTGCACCTGGTACAAAAATATAATGGAAAAGATGTAGCAAACTGGGCGGCAAAAATGTTCGAAATAGAGATTGATCGAACCGACCAGGGACCCTTTTTCATTTTCCAGGGTCAAAAGAGTCATGAAGATATTCTTGTCAAAGAAATTCAACATTATATCGAAGAAAATTACCAGGAATCATTTAGTCTGGATGATCTTTCCCACCGGTTTAATCTCAGTAAACGTAATTTAATCAGACGATTTAAACGGGCTACCCATAACACTCCACTGCAGTATTTGCAGCGAGTAAAGATGGAAGCAGCTAAGCGTGATCTGGAAAAAACAAATCATTCGATCAGCGAAATAATGTTTGACACCGGCTATAATGATCCAAAGTCTTTTCGACAGACATTTAAGAAAATTGTTGGAATTCCACCTTCTATTTATCGTACAAGGTATGGACGTGCGTAAGGATGAATCAGGACCGCTCCCTCTTTATATATTCTGGCCGGATTAGCCAGGACGCTTCCAGTGGCCGTTTTAAAAACCACCAGAAAAATAAAATACCCAACAAAAAGGGGATCAGAGCAGGTACATATGCCGGGACACTATCGTGAAGATCAACCAACATCCCATCTCCCGGGTAAACTCCCAAACCCATCAGGGCGGGGATCCGGTACCAATAATATAAAGAAACCGCCAATGCTGTAAAGCCCGGAATTAAATATTGCCTGCTACTCCCTGGCAATAACTTCTTTAAAGTGAAAAACAAAGTCAGAGAAATCAAAAGACCGAGTATCGGCCATAAATAGACGGTCCCCAACTGGACCATGGAATTCCACTCGCTATAATCCGGGACCTGAAACCAACCCCAGATAAATCCGGGAAAACCGGCGCATAAGAACAGACCATTTTTCTGCCCCCTTTTGTCATTTGCGGTTGGATTGACAAATCCTTTGACCGTGGAGTCCGGACAGGGAATTGAGCAATTGGAGCAGCTTCGGCAATGCGCATTCAGGTAGGAGCTGCCTGCACGGCTGCCATAGAGTTTTTCCACCTGATGAACCGGGCACATTCCTGCGCACCAGGCACTCTTCCAATCATACAACCAGCCTAAAACAAACGCAGTTAGAGAGAGGATTAGCAACAATACTGCTGTTGCCATACCATTGGTATTAAATAGAGTGTGACGAAGTGGAATCAGTACCAGGAGCAAGATCATGCCGACTGTGGTAAGATTGGCCTGCCTTTTCCTCGACAGTCGTTTTTGCATAGACCAGCCCCGGTGCCGGTTGAATAACGAAACCGTGGAGATCGGACAAACGTTGCGCCAAAGTCCCGGAGCAAAAACAATCAAGATCGGAGCCAAAGGAATCAGTACATCCCAAAAAGCATGTAGCCCCAATTCAGGAGCAACCAACAGGGCAATAAATATCCAGAGTCCAATCATCCAGACAAAAAACTGACCTATTCTCCAACCCTGCAATTTCATATTCATTTACCGGTCGATACTTTGTAAATCAACAAACTCTCAGGTTTATACGCTTTCGAAAATAGTAACTGAAAAGTAAGATCTGAAGAACAATGATCAAAGTCATCCTGTATCAAAAAGCACGCATTCCGTTTGCAAGGGGAAAAACTCAATTTCTGCCCGCTCACCCTCACAAAATAGTTAGCGTTTATTTTATTAACTTGATGTCATAAACGATACCTTATGTCTGGCTTTGACTATTTTAAACTGGCTCTTAGCAAGTACGCACAATTCGAAGGCAGAAGCCGTAGAAAAGAATATTGGTACTTCTACCTTTTCCAGTTACTGATCACCTATGGAGTGATGGCAGTAGAATACGTAGTATTTGACACTGCATTTTTTTCCGGCTTACTTTCTCTGGCATTTCTGGTGCCCAGTTTAGCAGTAGGTGTGCGAAGATTACATGACATCGGTAAAAGTGGTTGGAATATCCTCTGGATTCTCTTGCCACTGATTGGTTTTATTCTCCTCCTGGTTTGGTTTTGTACCGACAGTCAGCCGGGCAGTAACCGCTGGGGGCATAATCCGAAAGAGATCGGCGGTGAGGTGGTGGACCACCTGATCGATGATGACACGTTGGTTTGAGATCATCATTAGTTAGCGCATTCTCTTTGCCTTTATTTCCAGGTATTTATTTATAACGGCTATGGACAGGTCTTCGGGTTTGGTCAATATACTTTGTAGACCATAACCTTTCAATTTGTGCAGAATAAGTTCCTTTTCATTCAGGGTTTTCCTGGCAAAGGTCTTCAGATAAATATCGGCAACATTATTGGCTTGCAGTTCACTCGTCTGGATTAGGTCCGTGTTGACGAAAAAAATAATGACTAATAAATGTCGGCGATTCAGGGTTCGGAAAAATTCTATATTCCTGTCCAAATCATATAAATGTTCAAAATTTGTAAAAAAGAGCAATATACTCCGGCGCCGTACCTGATGTTGTAGCGTGTAGAAGAGCAATTCGTAGTTAGACTCCTTAAAACCTGTCTTTTGATCATATAAATGATGTGAAATTAGACTTAGCTGTTGCGGGATATTTTCAGCACCAATGACCTGTCCAATCTTATCAGAAAAAGTGATCAGACCGGCCCGATCATATTTTTTTAATACAATGTTAGTTATCACAAGGGCCGCATTGATAGCATGATCCAACAGCGTCAGGCCATTGAAAGGCATTTTCATCGATCTGCCTTTATCAATAATGCAGTAAACCATCTGTGCCCGGGTATTCTGAAACTGATTGACCATGGGCTGATTTTTCCGTGACGTGGCCTTCCAGTTTACAGAGCGGATGTTATCTCCCTGCTGATAAGCCCTGATATGCTCGAATTCATCATCCTCGCCCACTGTTCTTACCCTGCGTATTCCGGATAAGGATGCGGTCCGGCTGAATACCTCCAGTTCATACTTCCTCATTTGAATGATCGAGGGGATCACCCGGACTTCTGCATCACCGGATAAAGAAAGCCGCCGCTGCACAAGATTGAGCCAGGGAAGAGAAATAAAAACATAAAGAGATCCAAAGATATAATGTCCTCTAATTACAGGCCGGATCGGTAGACTGTATTTTAGTTTTCCTCCAGCCTTAATGGAACCCGAAAAAGAATGATTCCGTCCCTGCAATTGATAAGGAAGTTCATCGACTAATTCGATATCAAGTGTACGTGATGAATGATTATGGATCAGGTAATGCACATGCTGAAGATCTCCCAGGGACAGGCGGTGAAAAACTGTTCTCTTCCCTTTGATGTGGTTGGCGATCCGAAACATTAAAATCCACTCAAAAAGCGTAAGTAGGAACAGTAAGAGGAGCAGTATTTGTCCAATGCGAAAAAACAACGGATACGAATATGACAAGAGGAACACCACTATGACTGTAGCCAGTGAAATAAAAAAACGATTTCTCAGAAAGGTATCAGCCAACATCAGCGCGGAACTTCTATAGTTCGAATAATGTCATCAATGATATCCAGGGTGGTTATATTCTCCATTTCGGCCACCGGGGTAAGAATCAGGCGATGATTGAGAACATGGGGCATTACCGCCTGAATATCATC
>JAGQWZ010000645.1 GCA_020436835.1 Saprospiraceae bacterium
AATCTAATGTCCTATTCTCGAAAAGATTGCCGGGACAATTTTACACCATTACAACTGGCAAAAGCCAATTATACTGCCGACAATGGACGTAGTTACGTAAATCTGATAAGCTGTCCACCGGGTACAGTGGAATTTGTGGATGCAAATTGTGAGCTGGTCGTGCCAGACTATCGTGATTTGATCACTTTCAATGCTCCTTGCCCAGTGGTAGACACCACACAGAGTCCTGCACCGGGAACGGTAATTTCCAGCCTTGGTTTTACTCAGATTTCGATCACAGTGACCGATATGAACGGTGATTTTTCAACTTGTGACTTTTTTATCACGGTTGTCGATTCGATCAGTCCCACCTTTACGCCGGTAATGCCGGATACTATTCAGACTGATTTGCAGTGCATGACGAGTCTGCCTGATTACAGGGATTCAACGATGGTAATGGATAATTGCGATCCCAACCCTATTATTACTCAGGACCCTGCACCGGGTACTGATATCGGGGGTGTTGGTACCAATGTTACTGTGTATGTTATAGCCGAAGACGCCTCCGGGAATGTTGATAGCCTACCGGTAATGGTGACGGTGATTGATTCCGATGCGGATTCAGAACTGAATTGCCGTGATATAAACTTGAGCCTGGATGTCAATAATCTGGTCTCTTTTCAACTCGCAGAGATTGTTCAGGGCGCCAATTGTTCTGAATTGCATTCGATAAAGATCGAAACGGAAGCAGGAGCTCTGGTCTTTCAGGCGGATGGCCTGATTAGGAGTAGCTACATTTCCTTTCCCGCATGCAACTATCGTTTTCAGCGGCTAAAAGCCACCGTGACCAATTCAACCGGACAGAGCTGTTGGTGTTATATTACTTTCAAGCAAAGTCAGGGACCTATTCTCAATGGACGTTCCTATGAATTCTGGTGCTTTGACACCCTGGTCACTGATATGGATAAATATTTCTCTGCGTTTGGAATGCCTGTGGCTACAATACCCTGCTTTGGAGAAGTTCCCACTAATTTTGTGGCAGATTGGGTCATCCCTTATGATTGTGTGCCGGGTATTCAGGATACCGCCAAAGTCATTTTAAGAGAATATGAAGCCTTTGATAAAGAGGGGAGAAGAGGGTCTGCTTACGACACTATTGTTCTATATCGAATACCGCAACTGACTAATGGAAGTCTGTTTTGTGCTGAAACTGCTACCATCTATTGCAGTGATACCTCCTCGGCATTTGGCCCGGTTGTTCTGGTAGGTAATCCTTATATCGGAGGAGCCTCATTCGAATTAATCGATCTGAAGCTCATCGATGGCGAATTGGTGTTTGATCCGATTGATTTGGATCCAAAGTGTGGATTACAAGTGCATGTCGATTATTGGAAATACGGGGAAAGTAGCTGTGATCAGCAATATAAAGTGGTTGTTGAACTTAAGCAGAATTGCCCCGGTGGACCAAGTAATTTGTTTCTTGATCCTCCGGCTACTAACGTCGTTGGTGGTCCTCCTATACCACCGAATGTATGGGTACCTCAGACCGCTGATTATACATATTGGAAATGTGAGTTTTGGGTAAATGATTTGGATACCCTGGCTCCAGTGGTTGACTGTAAAGATGATGATCTTCTATTGACCACAGTTTATACTTCGGATCATGAATGTGCTGCACATACATATGTTCCACCGGTTTATGTAGTCGATGACTGGACGGGTGTCAAGCAGGTGAAAGCCACTATTGATGGTATAGGAAGTACGGTTCTATTCTATAATGAAGAAAAGGAATGTTACGAAAGTCATACTCAATTTAAATTGCCGCACCGCATCCTACCTTATAAAGTTATATATGAGGCATATGATAGTTGTCATAATATTGGGTTAGACTCTTGTTACATCCGGGTAAAAGACCTCACGAGGCCCGTTGCAGTTGCGGATAAGGGAGTCACTGTCAGTTTGAGCGATAAAAAGGTATGGGTTGATGCCCAGACATTTGACGAAGGCAGCTGGGACAATTGTGAGGTTAACTTGTTACTTGCGCGTCGTAAAGACTGGTATGAAGCCTGTATTAACTTGTGTGATTCCATAGATACTTGCTACGTGGGCGAGCATCACGATCTACTCATGCAGGCTTTTCTTGAGAATAATAAGCATGTTGATCCGGTCGAGGCACACTATGCTAAAACACTGGAATGGCTTTGTAATGATGGACAGGCTTGTGGTGAGGTAATCTATAATGCCTGGCAGTTTGATCTTATGAAACATGCTACTTTAAATTGTCTTGACCATCCATATGCCGTGGATGACCAATACTTTGAAAATCTCTTCAGGCAGGCCCTGAATGACTATGATTTTTCACTCAAATGGAAAAATCCTTCTACACTTTTCATCGGTACCTCCAGATTTGGATTCAGTGCCAACGAGAGCTATTACCTGGATATGAATGGTACGGCAACTCCACTTTTTGATGAATTGGGAGCTTGGGGCGCTACGACAGATTTTGCCAATAAGCGTATCCTCTTCACCTCATCCTATGAAGGATTTAACAATGAAGGGAATGTGCTTTACGCCTTGCCTTTTGGCGGCAGTACACCGGTGAAATTGGGAAGAATTGTTAACTCCGACGGGAATGATAGCATAAGAATTGACGGCTTAGCTATGTCTGATGGTGTGCTCTACGGCAGCCAGCAGTTTGATCGTGCGTATAGCCGGGGTATTTATAAGATTGATATTGAAACGCTTAAGGCTGAATTAGTCTTGATCGTCCCTGGAGATCCTGCACCAGCTACACCATTTGGCAGTGGGATCGGAGGAATTGACGCCGATCCGCAAAGTCAAATAATCTATGGAGCAGACGATTATAATCGTCAGATAGTAGAGATTGATGTAATAAATGGTAATCTTACAAAGATTGCCGACTATCCCGAGGGAGTAAATGATATTGATGGTGTAGCAGTAGGTTCCGGTCGAATTTTCCTGGTAACCGGTACGACTGGCTCGGTTTATATTTACAGCCTGGCCGAGGCTAAATACATCACTCCGGCAGAGTCTCCGATAATCTTTAATGAGAATTTTGCTGCCGGTGCTGCTTATATGCCAATGTTGGATGATTTGGTGGATACCTGGTCCCAGATCGGTGGTGGCTGGAGCGATGCGGTACCCTTCTCCTGTGAGGATGCCTGTGGACCGGTAACCGTGGAGATCCTGGTGATGGACTACTGGTGCAACTGGAGCAAAGCCTGGACCGATGTATGGGTGGAAGACAAAACCCCGGTCAACGTAGCCAAAGATGTTGTAGACGGCACGATCACCTGCAAAGTGTATAAGGATAATGACTATACCTATCCGGGAGAAGAACATCCGGTAAGTATCGAATACATCGTCGAACAAGCCAAGAATGGCGAGCAGGATGCGTATGCTGCCCTGGATGGCATCTTCGGTGGCTACTGCAAGGCCTGGGTAGATCCGTATGGCAATTTTGTGGATATCGATGGCTACGAAATAGACTGTGACATTCCATTTTATGACAGTGTCTGTTACTGCACGAGCTACTATGAGCAGGTGC
>JAGQWZ010000646.1 GCA_020436835.1 Saprospiraceae bacterium
GTCTCCCGCTTTCAGAATCAAAATATGCAATGGGATGGAAATAATACCCTGCATGACAACTGGGGGAACGCTCCTACCGGAGTACAGCCCTTAAATCTTCAGGTTTCCCTGAAATTGGCTGCCGATTCTATCCGGGTCTATCCTCTGGATGCGATTGGTGCTGCCCGGGATAGCTTCACAATAAAACCGGAATCCGACGGTAGATTTAAAGTGACCATTGATCAAAATGAACTTGAGACACTTTGGTTTGGTATTCGCTCTTTTCCTGCTACGGTGGCAGCTCCTACCATTGAATTTGAGAACCTGAAGATTTATCCCAATCCGGCGCAGACCCTCCTGAATATTTCCGGAGATCTCGTTGATTGTGATATCACTTTAAGGAATCTTCTGGGCCAGGCCATCAGAAAATATACCCGGGTGAATTCTTCGCTGACCGTTGAAGTGACTGATCTTACGAAAGGACTATATTTTGTCGAGATCAGTGATCTCAGCGGAGCAAAAAGAAGCCTACGCTCATTTATTAAAACTTAGCGATTGCTCATCAAAGTAAGATCCAGATTCATGTAAGCACACAAGTCCTGCAATTTACCTTACCGGTTCGACATCGAAAATACTTCACATCCTTCGATTTCCGCGACAAACACTGCTCCTTTCTGCACAGTGAATCCAGGCAACAAATTGATAAAATTTTCAGTCTTAAAAATGACCGTTCTGGGGGCAGTGATCGTGGCATTGGAAACAATCGAATTTGAGGTTTTAAAAACTTGCGGCATACCTAACAAGTTGAGCGTCTGAGTTGTAATTGTCCTGTCGGCAATCAAACAATTAGTATAGGCACAGGTAAGCACATCGCCCAGGTTGATTTCAAGCGTGCCAGTTGCTTCACCATTGCCAAAGGGGTCAGTCACCTGAACGGATAGAACACCGGACGTAGCACCTTCCGCGAAATCCAATGTCACATTGGTGGTACCATTGTTATGAATAGTAACCCCGGTGTTTGAAGACCTGATCACCTTTTCTGATGTCAGGGTCAATCGAACCGTCATACGTAGAGCGACCATCCGATTCAGGCAGGAAAATGGCCGAAAGCGGTTTACCGGTGAGATAACTACGGACAATCGGGGTTCCAGTGGAAAATTTTCGGGAGAAACCCGAGGAAGATAAAAGGGACTAAAATGGGAGGAATAGTGATTTTGAAAAAGGGCCTCTGATCGACTAATCCTCCCGTTCCTATCTATCTTTTTCTATTTACATTCGTCGTCCTCCAATTCTTTCAACTCTTTTTCATATTCATTAAAAAATACATTGCCAAAACAAGCTCCGGTATTAATGTATTTACGTAAGGCATCGACGTAGGCCTGACAATTGTCAACGGTTGGATTTTCAACATAAGCGTTCAACGTTTCGCTGACCTTTTCGATCCGGCCCAGACACCCATCCGATCCCACTGGATTGGCTTTGCGACAACTGGCAAAACATAACGAGACAATAAATAGAATAAAAACGATATTTTTTGCTTTCATGATGATACTTTTAGAGGTTCACATTTTATTTATCACCCCTTAGTATTCATCACTAAGTAATAGGTAAACCCTAAGCCGAAGTATTTTCGAACTTTTTTCTTCTCCGGTATAGAAATATCGAAATGACGCTGACGACAATGATTGCCACCAACCAGCTATAACTACTAGATACGGTTAACTTACTGCGATTTTCTCCCACTAAAATAAATGATGACCAAAAATACGGATGCTTGTATACATCAGACTTTTGCTCCGCCAGATAATTGATCTTGGCTTCTCTGAGCGCTTGTGCCTTCGAACGACCATTCTTGAGTCCCTGGTAAAACCCGATCATAATTTGAGATGTGGCAGCGTCATCGGCTCTCCAAAGGCTGGCAACTAAATTTGGAGTACCGGCAAAAGCAAAGGCCCTTGAAAGGGACAAGATGCCCTCACCAGCTTGCAAGGCTCCGGCAGCCGTGTTACAGGCACTTAGCACCAGCAAATTTGCATTCAGGTTGAGATTATAAATCTCATACGCATTGAGTTCTCCGTTCTGGTCGTCATTTTCACGATAAAATAATAAGCGGGATCGCAATGGATTACTTTCATCAATGAGGCCATGAAGCGAGAGATGAATCAACGAGTATTCCGGTGCTTTATCCTTGAAGGCAGCCTCTGTAGCTTTTACCCCTTCCCATATTTCACCTCCCAGCAATTCATTGATTTGCTCCACCTCCTCCCTGGCTCCCGGCAAGTCATAGCGTCCCTCCCGGTAAAGGGTATTCATTGCCAGGTCGTTTCGATAGGTGCCGCTGTCTAAGGGCGGATAAGCAGGTGCAAATCCGGCAAAATCCGCCAGGGGATGGTTTTCGGCTTGCTCCATTTCAAGTGCATATAACGTGGCAGAATAAGCGTATGAAATCGTATGTTCTTCAATGAGGTACCGGTCTGTTTGGGAATTCTTTAATGCTTCAAAGGAAAGATAACCCAGCTCTTTATCGGGGATGATTATTAAATTTTCCGCCGGTTTTTCCAGACCAATTATTTCGCCTCCCAATAATTGAGCAAAAAGATCTTTACTTTTTTCTTCCATGGTGGAAATAGCAGACCGGGGATTTTCCAAAATATTTTTTAAATCCAACATCTCCTCCCGGTACTGTACTAATTGTTGGGAAAAATTTGAAGGAATCACTATTTTTTGCCAGGAAGGAGTTGCATCAACAGTGAAAACATGAAGTGAAGAATCTCCCATATAGTATTCTATCAACGTGGTGTTTGACGTGAGTAATTTAGAAAGGTCCTCAAGGCTAACCGGCGACAATTCCATCCGTAGCGAATGATAGGAGGGATAATTTTCTTCCATCCTGTTTTCCAGGTAGGAGAGTCTATTTCGTGTTCGGACAAATGCAAGTTGTTGTTCTGAAAATCCGGTACTGTCATTTTCGGATAAAAGATCGTTGATCGCCTGTCTCCGGAAATTAAGATCCTGCCGTAGTGACCGTATACTGTCAAGCATAGTATCGGGGACACCAACGAGAGATATCTGTGCATTCTTTATTTCTTCCAAAAGTAAAAGAGACTTGACCTGTTCGCTGATTTCCCAGGCTTCTGCCAAATATGCTTCATCCTGCTTTCGGGTCCAGAGGTCAAATAAAATTTCGAGCATGAGGTCATAGTGGTCACGAGCTCTATTTTGTAAGAACAATTTTGACTCCGTATTTTGATATGAATTTCTCAGCACCCGAATACCCTGATGCGCTTCCCGGGCCACTTCCAAAGCCTCCGCCAATAGATCATCATCCATCCTGTTGAGATAATCCTGATAAAGGACCTGAGCCTTCTCACTATTAAATTGAGTAAAATAGAGGGGATTAAAGGTTTGATTCACAGAATATGATTCGTCCCCGGCAGTATAACAAATTGCCTTGATCGCCTCATCATATGCTGCAGCACTCTTTTGGTACTCCTCCTGAGCCTCCCAGTATTTAGCCTGCTCTTCGAATAATCCTGCCCTTAAAATTGCGGATTGACTGCCCTGGTCATTCAGAATGGCCATCCCATTTTCGAGGGCCCAGGCTGCCTTTTCAGGGTTTTCTTCTACCAAATAATGATTTGCCAGTTGGCGATAGGAGTCACCGGTACGGGGATGGTCCGCACCAAACGCCTTTAAATTAAGTTGGTAAGCTTTCTGATGCCAATCTTCAGCGGAAGCGTAGTCTCCGTTGCGATCATAACAAAATGCCAGTTGATGGAACAATTGAGGCAGCTGTGGATAGGCACTTCCGAATTGCTTTTCAAATATTCCAATGGCTTGCTTTAGATTTTCCTCAGCGAGATCATACTCTTCCAGCTCTGCATACATGGAACCAAGGTCCCAGTGAATCGTGCCAATAGCCTCATGATCCGGCCCCAGATATTTAGATAGAATTTCTTCTGCAGCCAAAGAACTCTGGCGTGCGCCATCCTGATCCAGTTTTGCTACATATACCGCAGCAAGATTATTATATCCCAATCCGATTTGCATTTCCGGTCCCTCATTATCTTCCAGTATTTGTATTCCTTTGCTGATCGCATGAATAGCATCGTCAAAATATCCCTTTCGGTAATAAGTGAACCCCAGGCTGTAGTAGCGCGCTCCATTTTCAACGTGATCTTCGCCGTAAATCTCCTGAGAAAGGGTAAGTGCATCCCTGGCATACTTTAGTGCCTGGTCAAACTTTTCCTGATTACTATATACGTGACTCAAATCGGAAAATGCCGACATTTGATAATAGCGGGCCGTATCACCCATTGGTTCACAGATTTCCAATGCTCTATCGTAGGAATGGATGGCAGCTTCATACTGACCATTTATTGCCCACTGATATCTCGCCAGAAACTGGTAACATTCTGCCGAAATCACAAGATTTTCCAGATCTGCATTTTCTTCAATTAACTCAATTGCCGGATCAATTATATCTCCCATGGCCTGCCGGCTGACAATACTGGTAAATTGACTGCACCGAGCCATCTCCACCCGGCATTTCAGATAGTTACTGAATTTTTTATTTTCCCGGTATAAATCCCCTGCTTTTTCAAAATCCTGATATGCCTGGTCAAAATTCTGGTTGGAAAATGCAGTCTGAGCCTGCTCAAATAGACTATCAACAGGTTGAGCTCCTAAAACCGGATTTAACCCCGGAATCATATTTAAAAAGATCAGGGAGAAAAAAAAGAGCGGAGAAAAACCAATGTTCACTACTTTTTCTTTCTTACACACTCATTAAAGTTAGTGCAATTGATCGAGAAGTGCTTGTGCTTCCGGCTGGAAATTGCCCGACTCTGCTGCGAGTGTCTCAAATATTAAGGTAGCCCTCTCCATATTACCTGCCCTTAGATAGGCCAGGCCGGCATACCAGGTAGCCGCTTCTGCAAACCTGCCATCACCCTTAGCTCTTACCTTTTCAAATTCCTCCACAGCAATACTCCAGTGTCCAAGATGAAGAGCACAAATGCCTTTGTAGAATCCGGGATAAGCTGCGGTTGGATCAGCCTGCGCGGTTGCCTCAAAGGCATCATAGGCTTCTGCATATCGCTGATTTTGATATGCTTCAAATGCAGGTGACTCTTGTGCCTCATCCCGTTGTACCGGCTGTATTACATTGGGGTAATCTTCAAAATAAGCAGTAAAAAGACGCTCTGCCGATGTGGTTTGATTTATATAAAGATACACTCCCAAAGTGCCTAATACCACAGCGGCGGCACTCGCCCATTGCCATAGAGCACGACCGGCAAATGATCGAATTTTACCTTCGTCTTCTCCGGTTAGTTTCCGTCGCAATTGGTCGTCAAATCCGGCCTGAATTCCAATCATTATATCTCGCTGCAATTCGAGTGCTTCTGCCAAATCCGGATCAGACTCCATTTCCGACTCCAATTTGGCAACTGCCTCCGGAGACAATTTCCCCAGGAGGTAATCCCGCATATATTCTTCCGAATATTCCATTCTATGACAGTTTTCAGGCAGCTTTAATTTTTGCCCTTATTTTTTTAATGCACCTTGATTTTAAGGTTTTTGCGACATCTTCGCTTTTATACTCCATCCGGACGGCAATCACGTCCATTGAATATCCGAGGTAGTAAAACATTTTGAGGATGGTACGACAAGGTTCCTCCATATGCTTGACCATATTCCTAATTTCCTCTTGACGGTCACTTAGTTCTTCCGTATCACTTTTTATTCGTATTGTATTTTCCAGGAGAGAAAGTTCTTCAGCTGAAAATTCCTTTTTACCTTTTTTTAAACGATTAAATAATTGATTTTTACCTATGGCAAACAAGTACGTTTTAAGTGAACTTTTAATGCCTTCTACCTTTCCCTGTGTCATATTAAGTCGTAAAGCCATGATCGCATCCTGAAAAGCATCCAGCACCAGATCTGAATCCACCTGGTAGCGCCGTACGGCCCACTGCCTAAACTCGTCCCGGTGGGTTTTATATAAATAAACAAGACCTTCATCCCGGCCTTCCTTTGTTACCTTTACGATATCTGCATCTGTCCAGGTCAAGATTTACTACTTTATATCTTGCAATAGGAATAGGTAAACAAAGTTAGAAAGTTTTTAGGTAGAGAAATATTGCGTAAGTGGTATCCCGGATCAGATTCACTATGATTTGAAGGAGCTACCAGGACGGTAAAGCTCTAGGGAACAATAGAAAGTCATGCATTAAATTCATGTTCTTTATCCATCTTGCGGCGGTATTTATCTTTTTTTACCCTGAACAGATAAGATCCTTTCTTTGAGCTCCTTTTATCCTTCTCATCCAGTCTTTCCAAAATCTCCATGGAGTGGATCTTCTTGACAAAGTTACGTTTGTCCAGCTCCTCGCTTAATATCGCTTCATATAATTTCTTTACCTGGCGCATGGTAAACTTTTCAGGTAGAAGTTCGAACCCAATCGGTTGAACGGAGATCCGATATTTTAAACGCTTTATTGCGTGATCAACCATCAGATCATGATCAAAAATCAAATGAGGCATCTCGGAAAGGTCGAACCACTGAGCTGAATATTTTTTAATAAGATCTTTTTTGTGATCACCAATATTGATCAATGCATAATATGCCACGGAGATCGTACGCTCAGCCGGATCCCGGTCAACTTCACTAAATACGCTCAGTTGCTCCATGTAGACCTCCTGCAAACCGGTCAGTGTACATAGTACTCTGGTTGCCGCATCATCAATAGTCTCGTTGGTCTTTAAAAATCCACCCATTAACGACCATTTGCCTTTCGAAGGCTTGAAATCGCGTTTGATCAATAAAATCTTCAGCACTTCCTCTTCCTGATCAAATCCAAATATGATACAGTCAACCGCCACCAATGCCTTGTCTTCATGCTTATACTTGTAAGTCATTTGAGTTCAAATTTATCCTATCAAAGTAATTTCCATTCCTGGATTATGGTATTTCGGATCCTGACCTCCACAAATAATAAAACTATTGTCAGCCAGACAATTTTGGCGATTTCAGGTTTCACCAAATCTGATTGTCAAAATAGCATTTAAAGATTTACTGGAGATCCCGACCGTTCTACGGTAACTTGCCGGGATCGAGCCGGATTTCACTACCCGGTGACAAAAATAATCGAATATTTCAAGTTGTCGAATTATGACCAGATTTTGAATCCTACGTATTGGTCAAATAGACAATCCATCTACACCATTGGAAGTCCCGGTTTTTTTCCAGCTCCACGCACCAGGCCTGTTTGCGATGCGGAATCTTTTAATTACATTTGATAAATGTACCTCGTACATTTAATGCCATTTAAACTATATACTGTAAAGTTCTGCTGATCACGGCTGGTTTGGGTAAAACGGGCTTCAGATTCGTAAGTAGGAGAAAGTTGAAAGAGCCCCCCCGAAAAGATCTGTTGGCTTTCCGGAAAGAAATAACCGGCTATTTGCGAATCCAGGCAGAGACTTTAAAATAAGAATATAATGTCAAAGTTCGTCCTCTTCCTCAGTCTGTTTCATTTACCTTTTATTCTGGGAACCTTTAATGCAACACCGGGAAATGATCAGCCTCCGCTCAGTGATTATCCGATTGAACCGGTCGATATACGCCATGTTCAGGTCAATGATGAATTCTGGTTGCCCATCATCAAACGGGTCCAGGAAAAGACAATCCAGTACGGACTGGAAAAGTGCCAGGAAGAAGGAAGATTTGACAACTTTCTCGTGGCAGGGGGCGAGAAGGAGGGGACGGTGCGGGGAGCCATGCCTTTTGATGACACTGATGTCTATAAAATTATCGAAGGAGCATCAAACTCTCTGATTAGTTCTCCTAATACGGAGCTTGAAATGCTGCTGGATTCCCTCATTCAAATCATTAAGACCGGTCAGGA
>JAGQWZ010000647.1 GCA_020436835.1 Saprospiraceae bacterium
CTGGTCGTCAATGCATCAAATATTGAAAAAGACCTCGATTGGATCAATCAACAGAATAAATTTGACACCAGAGTTATTGACATCTCAGACCAGACCGGATTACTGGCATTGCAGGGCCCTCTGGCAGAGGTGCACCTGCAAAAACTGACTGACCTGAAGCTGGATCAGATTGAGTACTATACCTTTCGTAAAGGCACCGTCGCCGGACATAGCAATATTTTGGTCTCCGCTACCGGATACACCGGTGCAGGTGGATTCGAGATCTATGCCGACAATGCAAGCATCATCGCCATTTGGGATGCCCTTTTAAACGGTGTCGATCCGAAGGAGCTGGTTCCCTGTGGATTGGGAGCACGTGATACATTGCGATTGGAAAAGGGATACTGTCTCTACGGTAATGATATCGATGATCAAACATCCCCATTGGAAGCCGGTCTCGGCTGGATCACCAAACTTGAGAAGAAAAATTTTGTCGGAAAAAATGTACTTGTCAAACAAAAGGAAGAAGGAGTTGTTAGAAGACTGATTGGTTTTACCACGGATGATCGCCGGGTACCACGACATGGTTACCCTATCCAAAATGAGGATGGTGAAGAGATCGGAGTGGTAACATCCGGTACCTTTAGCCCTTCACTTGAGACGCCCATAGGGATGGGCTATGTAGATAAAACATACAGCAAGCGTGGAACGGAAATATATTTTGTAGCGGGAAAAAAGAGAATCAAAGCCACTGTATCTAAACTGCCATTTTTGAAATAATGAGTTTTAGAGATAAAAAGTCAACTTTTATTCAGCGTTGGGGAGAACTGGCACCTAAATGGGGGATAAATAAAACTATGGGGCAGATCCATGCTCTGCTTCTTATCTCTCCCAAGCCCTATTGCTCTGATGAGATTATGGAGGTTTTGGATATTTCAAGGGGAAATACCTGTATGAATCTGAAGGCTTTGGTAGAGTGGGGTTTAGCGTATAAACACTGTAAGGAAGGCTGCAGGAAAGAATACTACCTGGCGGAAAAGGATATGTATAAAGTGTTCCGTCAGATCGTTATCCACCGCCGCAAGGAAGAACTTGAACCATTGCTGGAAATGATGACCTACTATGATGATATCGAAGAAAATTGCCCGGATTCCTCTGAGTTTTGCCGGGTATTAAAAGACATCAAATTCTTTTCCCGTAAAGCTGACGCTACCCTGGATTCTTTGCTAAAAACGAATCCGGATTGGTTTGTCACCAGCTTCCTCCGTATGATTCGGTAGTTAGTATTAATAGCGATCATTTTGCGAAAATTTACCGCCAAAAAAATCTACACAAATAAAGGCAATCCTTTGCAAGATGCGGTTGTGATTACCGATGATCGAGGCAAGATTATGTCTATTGATCCATTGACGGATCACGACCGGGCTTCCGTCGAATTTCTGGAAGGCATATTGCTTCCCGGATTTATCAATGCACATTGTCACCTGGAGCTTTCCCATATGAAAGGCAGAGTACCGACCGGCACCGGTTTGGTAAAATTCATTGAAGGTGTTGTTTCTCAAAGGGATTCTTCTCCGGATGCAATTCTTTCGGCAATTGAAGAGGCAGATAAGGAAATGTACGATGAAGGTATTGTGGCCGTCGGAGATATCTGTAACCGGCCAGACACTTTTGCGTGCAAAGACCAAAGCCGCTTACACTACCATAGTTTTGTCGAGATGTTTGACTTCTGGCAGGATACACTAGCCGAGAAGACCTTCTCAGAGTACGAAAAAGTTTATACCCAACTTAAGAACAAACCCGGGCATTTTCGGAGTGCAGTCCCTCATGCCCCGTATTCAGTCAGCCGGACCCTCTTCAAACTGATAAATGAACTCAATGCCGAGACTGTGACCAGCATCAGTATTCATAATCAGGAGACGCAGGCTGAAGAGGAAATGTTCAGAAATAAAGATGGCGACTTTATTCGCCTATTTGAGGGTTTTGGTTTTGCCTTTGACCACTTTGAAGCAACCGGAAAATCTTCCATCTATTACGCATTGGAAAATCTCGATGTGAGACACAGACATCTATTTGTGCACAATACCCTGACTAAAGCACCTGAAGTTAAAACAGCAGGAAAATTGATACGTCACTGTTATTGGGTTTCCTGTCCGAATGCAAATTTATATATCGAGAACAAGCTACCGGACTATCAGGTGTTTCTGGATACCGCTGCAAAAGTCTGCCTGGGTACGGATAGCCTGACCTCCAATTGGCAATTGAGCATCCTGGAAGAAATAAAGACGATCTGTCGATATCAATCTTTCGTTCCTCAGGAAGAGATTATCCGCTGGGCAACGATCAATGGGGCGGAAGCACTTGGTATCGATGACCAATTCGGTAGCCTGTCACAAGGCAGCACCCCAGGTCTGAACCTGATCACTACGGATAAATCCGGAAGAATCGATAAACACAGCATCGTAAAACGCATTTTCTGATTTCAGCTCAAGATGAGGAGCTCTTCATCAAAATTAAGCTCAGGATATTCTTTGACCAGTTCAAAAATCTTACGTTTTAACTGTTGCCTGAATTGCCGGTGTGCAGCACTCTGAGGATGGTGTGGACGATGATTAATCGAACGCTGAAGATCACCAATTACCCGCACCTGTTCTTTTGCATCTTCCAAAAAATGATAGTCTGTGAATTTACTTAATACATAGTCAATCGCCTGCTGACTTGGGTGCACCATATCAGTGTTATAGAAACGGTAATCTCTCAACTCGTCGATGATAATCTCATACGCTGGAAAATAAGTGCAAAAATCCAATTGACGGGTCAGGTTATGCACCGCAGTAATTAACTGGGCTTTGCTAAGATTATTCTCAATTAATCCGTCCCGGATATAACGTACCGGACTGACCGTTAATATTACCTGCAATTTAGGATTCAATGACCTCAGGTTTTTCAACCCCTCTCTTAACCAGGCCATGATGTCACTAGAATCCTGTAGTACTTTTTCAAATTGACCGGCGGGGACCTTGTGACAATTACTGACCACCATGCCCGTTTTCCGGTGACGATAAGCATGGGCCGATCCCAACGTAATGATAAGATAATCAAGGTCATGAAAATAGAGGTTGGTCTCCTTCATTGCACCTTCCAGGTTGAGCAACAGATCGTCCTTATTCTCCCGGCTAAATTGGCCATGATGTAACCAGCTGTGCCACAATCCATCGTTGTGCACCAACATTTCATCGCCGATTTTAATCGAGGGATCGGCAATTTGATTAATAAGTTGTGACAGTGAGTAAGGGTTGTAGACAATCCCTAGTGGATTTACCCGTACATCAAATTTGTGCACCTGAAGATATTTACCCAGATGATCGGAGAAGCAGGAGCCCATCGTCAGGAATCGCTGAGAACGCTGAATTTTTAAATTCTTCCCATTCATCTGGACCTCTGTACTGAATGCAGTCACTAATAGATCTTATTGTTGTGGCATAAAATATTATTTTTCTACATTTCACGGCTACTACAATTTCAGATGAGCTTCATTTCGCGACTTTTCAGCAATAAAAAAAGTGTTCAGAGCCCACCTGATGTGGAATTTGGCCGGTTCAGCGACAGTTATAAGTCGGAATCCCGTTATGACGCATGGGACCGTTCTATCCACTTATTTGAAGAACAGCGGTACTTTGAATCTTTTGTAAGTTTTTTTGAATATCTAACTGATGATTATCGCAGCAATGTGACGTATCAAACGGATGGTGAGGTCCTGCATTTTAGTATCCTGCAAGGTTCAAAAAAAATAACCGGTGTTGCGAACTCGCACTCCATCAAAGCAGAGGGTAAGATCGCTCATGCGCAGGAGCTGAGTATTGGCTTTATGCGCCGCCTGATCGAAAGCAACTACAATCTCAAATACGGACGGTATTGTCTCGATGAAGCTCAGAATCTAACGATTGTGTTCGACAGCATTACCTTTGATGCTTCTCCCTATAAACTCTATTATGGCTTGAAGGAAATCGCCCTGGCAGCAGACAAACAAGATGATCTGCTGATTGAAGAGTTTGAGGTGTTACATCCAATCAATACGACCCACATCATCGATATTACGGAACAGGAAAAGGATGTGAAACTGAATTTTCTCCGGCAGAAGGTGGCGGATATCCTGGAATATGTCAAGACCGGGAGGCTGAATCCGGTACAATACGCTGGTGGTATCACCTATCTACTATTAGACTCCATTTATCGACTTGATTTCCTGATCCGGCCCGAAGGCTACACCATGGAAGCATTCGAAAGAATGCATAGAATGTTTTTTGCCTCCGATGGGTTCAATAGTCAGCAAAAAAATCATCAACTGATCAAAGAATTGATGGCTCTACAGGACAGACCTGACGCAAAGATCAAAAATGAACTTTACCGGACCGTGTCCACCTTTGGTATGTTGGGAGTTACCAATCATGAACGTCTCAGAGATCTGATCGAAGGTGAGTTGGAGAATATGACGTGGTATGCTGAAAACGGGTATCCTGAAATTGCCCTCAGTGTGCCGGGCTATATCGTTGGGCATGCTTTATTTAATTATAGCTTGCCAGAGCCGGACAAAGATCTATTTATGCTCTATTACCAGATCATGGAAGCTGAGTATTTCCGAGACCTTGGCTTCGAAATAGAATACACAAAGCAGGGAAAGATCGACAAACATGCAGTCCGGGAGGCTATTGACTATATTACGCAAACCTGGCAGAAAAAGTATCAGAAACTGAATCCGGATGTTAGCCTGCTAAAGTTTCAAAACCCGGTAATATTTGCCGGATCCTACCTCCATATGATGTCTTCCCTGGATTTAAGTAAAGTCGTGGTATGATTACAATTTCAGAGATCATCGAGCAATATCGACCGGTGTTGATTCAAATTGCGACCCCTTACAGCACCGGAACCGGCTTTTACCTGAGTACCTACAAACTGATCATTACCAATGAGCACGTGATCCGTGGTAATCGCAAGGTCATCATCAATGGTGACCTGATAAAAAAGCAGCTGGTCCATGTGCTTTATACCGATCCCAAATATGATCTTGCTTTTCTGGAACCTCCGGAAGAAATCCTGCCGGAGGTAGAATTAATGGGTTCAAATATGCTTCGGGAAGGTGATCCGGTCATTGCAATCGGACATCCTTTCGGTCTGAAATTGTCCGCTACAAATGGAATTATCTCAAATTTAAGTCATCAGATCGGAGATTTGACCTATATCCAGCATGACGCCTCCCTCAATCCGGGAAATAGTGGTGGTCCACTCATCAATGCTTCCGGTGAAATTGCCGGCATTAACACCTTCGTTATCCGGGACGGAAACAACATTGGATTTTCTCTGCCTGCACGATATCTCCGGGATACGATTCTTGAATTTGAAGCCGGAGGTATGCTGCCTGCCACCCGGTGTTATTCATGTACCAACCTTGTTTTTGAAAATGATCTTGAAGACAAGTACTGCCCCCATTGCGGTGCGAGAATTGAGCTTCCAAACCGCGTGGAAGAATATGAACCCATTGGGATAAACAAAACGATCGAGGATATCCTTAAGTCCCTGCAATATGATATAGAGTTAGCCCGGATTGGCCCCCATCACTGGCAAATCGAAAAAGGCAGTGCAAAAATCACCGTGACTTATCACGAAGAAAGTGGTCTGATTCTTGGAGATGCATTCCTGGTACAATTACCAAAACAATCAATTGGACCGATCTACGAATATCTACTCCGTGAAAACTACCGGATGAATCATCTTTCCTTTAGTATCCGAGGCAACGATATCATCCTATCACTGATCATCTATGATAGATATCTTAATGTAGAAACCGGTAAGGAACTGCTGGAATACCTTTTTGATAGATCGGATCATTACGATAATATTCTGGTAGATCAATTTGGAGCCGTCTGGAAAGATGAAATTTAAAGGATCTCAGACAAACCCCCTTATGATATTTTAAGATAATTCTAAGGGAAAAGATTGTAATGTAACCGCCCAAAATGCGTTGTAATAAAGATTTGCATGGCGCATGCCACTGAAAAATGTATTAGATTTACTCTGGTAAGATCATCTTGCACTATGAATAAGAACCTACTACTGGCCTTTGTATCGCTTCTTTTAAGTACCAGTTGGTTGATGGGTCAGGACATCCATTTCTCTCAATTTTATATGTCACCCCTCAATCTCAACCCGGCAATGACGGGTGTGATGAATTGCAATGATCGATTCGTCGTAAACTATCGCAATCAGTGGGCAAGTATTTTGCGGTCGAATGCCTTCAAAACCTATTCCGCCTCGTACGACCGGAAAATTCCGGTAGGTCGCTATGACTATTTTGGGGTGGGAGGTACCCTATGGGGAGATGTTGCAGGAGAAGCGGACTTTCAAACATTGCAGGCCAGACTCTCCGGATCCTACAGTCGACGAATGGGTGGAAATCGAGATCTGGCTCACTATCTGGTCGCGGGAGCAGATGTAGGTATTTCACAACGGTCTATAGATTTTCTAAAGTTACGTTTTGGCAGTCAGCATGATGGCCAGGGTGGTTTCGATGGGAATCTACCAAGCGGTGAAACACTGGCAAGAGAAAGCTTCACTTATCCGGATGTATCGGCCGGCCTGCTTTGGTTTACGGTACTAAACAAAACGAACAGCTTTTTCGCCGGAGCAGCCTTTCACCACCTGAATGGCCCGGATGTGAGCTTCACCCAGGACTCCATTGTGCCGATTTACTCTAAACTGACCATCCATGCGGGTGGGGAGTTTTCCCTGGGCAATGACCTTGGTTTGGTTCCCGGTATGGTTATCTTTAAACAAGGCCCTTCTTTCTTATTGAACCTGGGTACTTCATTGCGATTTACCCTCGCTCAGGATCAGTATACCTCCAACACTTTTCAAATCGGTGCCTGGATGAGACTCGTAAATAATTACCTGGTCACGGAAAACGGCAACACCAACAGCAGTAGCAGCCTGGGTGCAGACGCAGTGATTCTCTCCACTCGATTCGAGTATCAGAATTTTGGTATAGGTTTCTCCTATGATTGGAATATTTCCGATTTACGTACCGCCAGTAATGGTAACGGAGCTTTTGAGCTTTCGTTGGTCTATCTACTCTGTGGTAGTGAAAACCGGGGAGTCTATTGTCCTAGCTTTTAGTCCTGTCTGAGCTGTTCGTAAGGGTTTTGCAATTTTTTCTCTGGAAATCTGCCAACCTTTTCTTGTGAGGTCGAATTTTCTTATCTTAGTCTTGACCACGCTCATCTCTACAGAAGATTTCTTAAGAACCAAAAAAGCACCATTATGTTTGGAAAAAAGACGGAAACACCTTCCAGCCCCACTACTGTAAGAGCAGGCGGCTCACTATCTCATAACAGCCTTGTACAAGGATCCAAATTAGAAGGTAATGTGACCTCTGAGAATGACTTTCGTATTGACGGAGTCTTCGTTGGTAATTTGAAATGCCAGGCGAGAGTAATCATTGGACCATCCGGCGAGTTTCAGGGTGAAATTGACTGCCAGAATGCGATCGTTGAAGGAAAATTTAAAGGCAAGCTCCATACCCATGAAATATTGGAAGTGCGCGAAGGTGCCATTATTGAGGGCGATGTACATACAAACAAACTGGTGGTACAATCAGGTTCTATCTTTGATGTCAAGTGTAACATGGGAGAGCAGGAAGAAACAACCGCTTCCTCACTGGTAGAAGAATCGGTTTTATCTGAAATAGAAAATGGACAACTCGACTGATCCGGATAAAAAGAAAAAACTACTCGACAACAAGACGGCAAAAAACTATATGAAGTACTCTGGAATGGCATTCCAGATTGCAGCCTATGTGCTTGTAGGAATCTTCCTCGGAAAGCAACTCGACAAATATCTGGAGACCAGCCGGCCATACTTCACCGCGTTGGGTGCAATTCTTTTCCTGGTTGCCTTCTTTATTAAGTTGATGAATGATTTAAAACGGGGAGACCTTTAGCGGTTTCATTTCCAAACCGGAAAATTTACCTCATGTTCTGCTAGACATTTTGTGTATATTTCGAGTTATACATATTCAAATCCAGTCTACCCCGGCTAAGAACAAATGGAGAGTTCTGCTTTTTTCAAACAATTGTCCATTATCAGTTTCGTGCTGATAATCTTCATTCTCGCTCTCTCCTACCTGGGTCCCTTCAATGCTATCCTGCCGATCTCTTATGCCAGTCTTGCATTCTTTGTAATCTTGAGTGTAGCGGTCTTTTATCTGGGAAATGCAGCTGCCCGGAGTTCGGACAAGAACAGACTTACGCAGCTAATCATTATTTTGGTGTTCTTCAAGTTATTCAGCTGCCTCTTTATTATCATCGCCTATGACCGGATGTTTCAACCTCAATCGAATTATTATGTTTTACCTTTTTTCCTGATCTACATTGTGTTCACCATATTTGAAGTCAACATGCTTACAAAAGCAAATCGACTAAGCCAGTAAATAAATTCATGTATCAAGCAATTGTAAATGGATCGGACCGATTTGAAATAAGTCCGGAATTACTCGATGAAATGGAAGTGGTCTATGATGAGGCAGGTAGGCCCAAGGCGGTTATTTTTGGTTTCCACAAGTTCCAGATTGACGTGGTCGGTACTCCCGGATCCAGACAGACAGTCATATATGTGGAAGGAGTGCCGTTCACCATTGATCTGCAAAATGAAGTTGACCAGCAGGTGGAGTCACTGGGATACAATGAGCGCAGAAATAATGAACATAAGATCATCCTGGCTCCAATGCCCGGTCACGTTATTCGGGTAGATGCCGTTGCGGGTCAGGAAGTTGAACGGGGTATGAAGTTAATTACCCTGGAAGCGATGAAAATGGAGAATACAGTCCAGGCTCCGGAAGGAGGCAAAATCAAAGCCATTTTTGTGACCGAAGGGCAAACGGTCTCCAAGGGAGATCAACTATTAGAAATTGAATGAATCCACCAGATCGGAACA
>JAGQWZ010000648.1 GCA_020436835.1 Saprospiraceae bacterium
ATTCGCCGACTTGCATCACCTAAGCTTATGGCTGGTGGGGGAGGAAGGATCTCTGAGCCCTTTGTGCAAACAATTGTCAATGATCAATTATCAATGATCAATTGTCAATTAGGAATTAATGATAGTCCAAGAGAGAGGCGAATCCTGAGCATATCGAATCCTGAGCATGTCGAATCCTGAGCATGTCGAAGGATTCGCCGACTTGAATCCAAAATTTTCGAGCTTAACTTAACGGCAAGAACTGTTGAATTGAGGAATTTAGGAACTGGTAAATTGTATTGGACCAGTCGTTGGCAGTCACGTCAAAATTTATTCTTCAACAATTCGATTATTTCCGGTTTCTTTCTCACCGCTACCGGCACATGGGACCCCTCTGACATTAATAAATAACCGCCCTCTGTTTTTATATAGGACTTGACATGGGCAATATTGATGAGATGCGATTGATGCACCCGGTAAAATCCCTTTTCACTTAGTAGTTGATCAAAAGACTTTAACGTCCGGGTGACCAGAAATTTCGTTTTATTCGTAAAATAAAATGTCGTGTAATTATTATCTGATTCACACCGCACAATATCATCGATATCCACCACTTTAATTTCATCGCTGCTATGCAAGGCGATGCGATTACTCTCCGGTTTTTCCGTCCAGTGATCGAGCAGCACCTCGACTTTTTCTCTGTTATCCGTAGCAGTTGCTTTTTGCACTGCCTCCCTGAGTTCGTCCAGGTCGATGGGCTTTAACAAATAATCAATGGCGGAGAAACGAAACGCCCGGATAGCATGTTGATCGGAAGCAGTCACAAAAATAATCTTGAAATTCACCTCTGGCAAAATCTGGAGCAGATCGAATCCGGTCCCATCCTCCAGTTCAATGTCGAGAAAGACAATGTCGGGCGTAACCTGCCTCAATAATTTTGCTCCGGCTACGACACTGCCGGCCTTTCCGATGATTTCCACCTGCGGACAGCAAATTTCCAGGTCGGCTTCCAACATTTTTAAAGCGTTGGGCAAATCGTCGATCAATACGGCTCTAACCGGTTTATTATCCATGTATAAAAGATCTATGGCTCCGTTGGTAAAAGTATTTTTATGGTCGTACCTCCGCTGCCGGTTTCAATCCGGAGCGGCTCGATTTTCTGATTTCTAAAATACGTCTCCAATCGCTGACGGGTAATATCCATACCAGCCGACCGGTGGGTTGTATTTTTTTCTGATTTATTAATTCCCATACCATTATCGGAAATGGAGCAACTTAAATATTTTCCAAACCAATCAAATGTAATGACAATTTTACCTTTCTCGCCATCGGCAGGTTGACCGTGTTTTATGGCATTTTCCACAAAAGGTTGCAGTAACATGGTGGGAATTTCCACAAATGACGGATCGATCGCAGGGGCAACGGTGATTTCGTAGGAAACGCGTTGGTCCTTTAGCTCCCTTTCTACCCTCAGATATTGATCCAATAATTTTATTTCTTCTTCCAGCGCAATTTTTTCCACTCTTGCATGTTCCAAATAACTGCGCATCAATTTTGAAAAAATCTGCAGGTCTGCCCGTGCCCTGGTGCGATCACCTCCGGCGATACTACTCTGAATGGATTGCAGGGCATTAAATATAAAATGAGGGTTCATCTGTAATCGGGTGGCCGACTGCTCAAGATGCAATATTTTATTTTGCGTTTTCAGAGCCTCATTTTTTTGCTCATTCTCCAGAAGACGTAGCCTTAACCTCCTCCGGTAAAAGAGATAGGTTAATCCGGCCAGGGAGAAAATAGCGGCACAGATGAACCACCATCTCAGGTAGAAAGGCAACAGGACCTTAATAGGTATGCGCAGAATATTTGAAGACTGACTGTTGAAATTCGTCGCCTTTGCTTCAAAGAAATAATTCCCGGCCGGTAGACTATAAAATTGAAAATTTCCGCCACTATTTGATTCCAACCATTCAGACTCCTCCGCATTCATGCGGTACCAATACCGTATCCCCCGGGGAGCGTGCAGATCAACTGCCTTCAAGGTGATAGTAACATCAGAATTTTTAGGCCTTATTTTTGTTAACTCCTGCCCGGTCATGAAGTTCTGGGGAGAAAAGTTTTGATCACCGGCACGAAACCGGACCACCGACAAGACCGGACCGGTAGTGGATTGAAAATTCTGCTGGGGAAATAATTCCATCAGACCGGAACTGGTGCCTGCATAAATACGCTCACCCGGCCCTTCCACCAGTGCTCCCTCCAGAAATTCGATCCTGGGAAGCCCTGAAGCCCGGTCGTAAACCTTTAATATTTCCATCGGTTTGGCCGGATCGACCCGGCACTGTAGTAAGGTGTTTTGCATGGTGATCCAGAGAAGTCCATTTTTATCATAAGCAGCGGCTCGCAAATTGATCAGGGGTATTTTTGCCACGATTTTATTCAGCGTGAGTTCTTCCGCATAAAAACGGACAAAATAAATTCCATTTCTGGTTCCGACCAGGATATCTCCCTCCGGACCTGGCTTAATAAACAGGGGGTGGTCAAGATACGTGTGGGCTTTGACAACGCCATCCCGGGACAACCCCAGCCAGTCGGTGCCCAAAAGCCAGATGCCGCTACTATCCCGAATGGATGTCTGAATGGGCAGAGCCAGGATATCATTGCGGATGATGGAAGGAATGGAGTCTCCCTCTACTATCCGCAAGGAGCTGAGTGCCAGATCTGAGGTCATGATCACGTTCGCACTGTCCATTCGATAAAGTGCCTCAATCTTTTCCTGCGCCTGGATCATGGGTATGTCAACCTGATACTCGACGCTATCACTACTGCTTCCAATCCATGCCCCACCCACAAAAGATCCCTGAAAATCTCCACTATTCAACCTGGTCCGGTTACGGGTTTCAATATGGCTAAATGGAACCGGATGGAATTGACCGGGCAAAATAATATCCCAGGTATTATTGCGGTATTGGATCGCTACGGTATCAGACCAGTTTTCCAGTAAACGGATAGTCTGCCCACTCAACCGGGTCGGCGGATAAATGTTAAAAGATTCCGAGTAGAACCTGGTCAAACCGGCTCCATCCGAGGTCACCCAGGCATTTTCCCAACGGTCAAAGGTCATATCGGTCACCCTGGTATATTCCAGATTTACCTCCGGTATCTCCAGCCAGAGTCGGCCCGGGATTTGAAATATTTGAATTCCTCTGTCTTCCGTCCCGAAGTATATATCCCCCAAACCGCCTTCTTTCATAAATGATATTTTACGGGAAGGGAATTCGGTCAGAGGAAGTATTTTAAGAATTTTACCATTATTAATTTGCATCAAGCCCTCCTCCCCCGACAAGAAATAAATCACCCCATTTATGGCGGTTAATTGATGGCAGGGTATCGACCGATTTTTATTTTCGGGATATATCTTTTCCCCCCGGTTGCCAGTATACTTCCAAACACCGGAATCACCGGATAACCAAAGAATTCCATTAAATATCA
>JAGQWZ010000649.1 GCA_020436835.1 Saprospiraceae bacterium
TGGGATCATTTCGAATTTGGTTTATCTCTTGCCAATTCAGAATCAGATCATCCCGGCGATGCATTTGAAAGTTACCCTGCTTTGCGAGAGGTATATTTGATGATACCGGCATACCCGCATTGACCCAGGCATTCCATCCACCATCCAGCACTGCAACTTTTTCATGTCCGAGCCACCGGAAGATCCACCATAACCTGGAAGCAATGCCACCGATCGAATGGTCATATACTACTACCTGCGAACGGTGATTGCACCCCCACGTCCGTATCTTAGATACGATCGACTCCGGATCCGGAAGCGGATGCCGGCCGGTGACCCTAGGAATGATTGGAGAAGAGAGATCATGGTCCAGATGTGCATAGTAGCTCCCTGGTATATGGCTCTGCCGGTACTCTATTTCGCCACTCGCCGGTTCTGCCAGGCTGAATCGACAATCTATGATCACCCAATCGGTATGGCCGAGGTTGCTCTTCAGATCCTGTACTCCTATTATGGTCTCATATACCATTATTATACCTTTGAATTTATTGGTAAGTTACGATCCTTACTGATAATCCGATACATGCTGGAAATATCTGCATTTAAAAAACTTTTGGATTCGAAGAAATGCTGGTTGTTGGATGGGGCAACCGGTACAGAGTTGGAACGGCGGGGAGTATTTACTCAATTGCCATTCTGGACCGCTTTGGCCGTTGAAGAGCATGCCGGAATCTTATCTGATATTCACAGGGAGTATTTGTCCGCAGGATGTCAGATCCTGACTGCAAACACTTTTCGAATTAGCTGGTATCTCTTTGAGAAACATCAGCAGGAGGACAAATTTTTCCCGTTACTCAGAAAAACCTGTGAACTCGCCCGTAGTGTGCTACCGATAAATTCAGGCGTTTTGTTAGCAGCATCGATTACCACACTGGAAGACTGTTACCGGCCTGATTTGGTGCCGGATGAGTCAACACTGCTTAAATATCATAAGACTCAGTTGGAGGCTTTGGATGTCTGTCCGGTTGATTTCATTTTGGCTGAGACAATCAATAGTATTAAAGAAGCGGCAGTGATTATGCAACTTTGTGCTGAAATGAAGTTGCCTCTCATACTGAGTTTCGTAACGAATGGTGAAGGTGAATTACTGAGTGCGGAAAAGATCATCGATCTCCTGAAAATAGCGGAGCAGTTTTCGCCAATTGGAATGTCCATCAATTGTGGCCCTGTTCCTGAGATTCTAAACGATGCCATCATACTGGCCGGGCATTTTGAAGGAGTAAAAGGAATCTATGCCAATGCACCAGGAAAGCCACATCCTGACCATGGCTGGGAAGCTGCCAATAATGCCTGTCCGGTACTTGAACATTTTGCGGGGGAGATGATTGATCTCCATTTCAAAATAATCGGCGGATGCTGCGGCACAACTCCGGAAATGCTCCATGCAATACAGAATAGAACCATCCTACATACCTAATATTAGGTAGAGCGATTTCTAGATTATAATGATTGTGAAAGGGTATTTTTACCGGTAAATTAGCAGCATTAAAACCGAGTCTAGACATGTCTGTTAAGTTATCGGAACTAGCTATAGGTAAATCAGCGATCCTTGATGGATTTTCCATCAGTCAACTACATAAGAAGATGTTATCGATGGGTGTCTCTCCCGGACAATCGATCAGCGTTCTTCGAAGACTGCCACTTAAGGGAAATCTATATGTAAAAATCAACGGTAGATCCATTGCTTTCCGGCACGAGGAAGCTAGTCAAATTTTGGTACGAGTATAGATGAGTACCAGACTCAATGTTATTGCGCTGGCAGGGAATCCCAACAGCGGAAAAACCACTTTATTCAATCTCTTAACGGGAAGTAATAATAAAGTTGGCAACTTTCCCGGGGTCACCGTTGACAGGGTGTCCGGAACAACGGAACTGCCAGAATGTGGGAAGGTTAAGATTATCGATCTTCCCGGTGCCTACAGCCTTTTTCCCAACTCAGCCGACGAGAGAATTACTACAGAGGTTCTGATAGACCCACATCATCCGGACCACCCGGATATGGTCATATACGTGGCGGATGCCAATCATCTGGATCGCCAGCTCCTTGCCTTCACCCAGATACTCGATCTTGGATTTCCGACCATTCTGGTTTTAAGTTTAATGGACGAATTTGAGAATGCCGGAAATCTACTTGACCTGGACTACCTGAGAAAACAATTAGGAGTAGAGGTAGTGGCCATCAGCAGTAGAAAACGTCGAAATATTGATTTGCTGAAGCAGACCGTATGTAAAGAACTAAGAGGTCCGGTTAAACCGCCGCGGAAAATAAATGAATTACATCGCGATGCGTTGAAGATGCTCGGGGACCTGGGACAGATTGAGGAACAGCCCAATCTTTATATGCGTTGGCTTTGGGCACATCACCACGACTGGCTCCAGCTCCAAAGTTCAATCAGTGAGCAACGCTGGAAAGAGGTTTTAGAAAAAAACCAATTTGAACCGCTTAAGGAACAAGTTGAAGAGACCTTTGCCCGTCTCAATACGCTTGAAGAACTGGTAAGAGATGCTGTCAAAAAAGATAGTAAATCGCAGACCCTTTCAGAAAAAGTAGACAGCATCCTCACCCACTGGCTTTGGGGTCCCATCATTTTTTCGATTCTGATGTTATTTGTTTTTCAGGCGATATTTGCCTGGGCAACCTATCCGATGGATATGATTGAAACCGGCTTTGGCGCCCTCGGACATTGGTTGCGGGATGTACTCCCTCCTTCTATTTTAACTGACCTTTTAACGGATGGAATTCTTGCCGGTTTAAGTGGTGTCATGGTCTTTATCCCTCAGATTGCTATTCTTTTTCTACTCATCTCTATTTTGGAGGAGATCGGCTATATGGCCAGAGCCGCCTATTTATTCGATCGGTTTCTCCGACGTTTTGGTATGAATGGCCGAAGTGTGGTCGCACTCATCAGTGGAGGTGCCTGCGCAATTCCAGCGATCATGTCAACGCGTACGATTGTGAACTGGAAAGAAAGGCTGATCACAATTCTGGTTACTCCATTTATCTCCTGCTCAGCGAGGATTCCAGTTTATACGGTATTAATCGCATTTGTAGTTCCGTACAAGCCGGTTTGGGGAGTGTTCAATAGCCAGGGTCTTGCATTTGCCCTACTTTATGTACTGGGTATTGGAGCAGCTTTGTTCTCCGGATGGGTTTTTAAGAAAGTCCTGAGAGCGAGGATGCAATCATTCTTTGTCATGGAATTGCCCACCTATCGTTCTCCTGACTGGAGAAGTGTTTGGCGTAATATCCGCACCAAAGTCGGTGCATTCATTACCGAGGCCGGAAAGATCATTCTGCTGATTTCCATCATACTTTGGTTTCTTGCTTCTTTTGGTCCTCCAAAAAAAATAGAGGCAGCAAGAATGGAGGCATTGCAGGATGCTCAGGCTTCAGGTATGACTGATCAGGAAAGGGACAATTTGTTAGCCGCAAAAACTTTAGAGGCCTCATTTGCCGGAATACTGGGTAGATCCATTGAACCCGTGATCCGACCGTTGGGATACGATTGGAAAATAGGTATTGCACTTATCAGCGCATTCGCCGCCAGAGAGGTATTTGTCGGCTCAATGGCGACGATCTACAGCATTGGTTCTGAGGAGGACGAGTTCCGCATTCGCGAACATTTGGCGAAGCAAGTTGATCCGGTAACCGGGAAACCCATATTTAACTATGCTACGGCCCTGTCTTTATTGATCTTTTTTGTATTTGCCATGCAATGCATGAGTACGCTGGCAGTGGTGAAAAAAGAAACCCAAAGTTGGAAATGGCCCGCTGTGCAATTTATTGGTATGACCGGTATTGCCTATGTAGCAGCACTTCTTGCCTATCAACTAGCCTGAGACTCGGTCGAATGTGTTCCTTCCCCTATCTGGGTACCGGAACTTTCCGATGATCGGTCCCGAATCAGTCCTATCGACATAATCACACTGGAAATAATAATAACATAAAGCAGAACACCAGGACTGAAAGCAGTTTTTTGAAAATCCGGCGGTATTGCGTAAAATAAGAGTATCGTTATTAATCCCCTGGGGGCAATCCACAATTCAGGTAATATGGAAGGTCTGAGTAACGCTTTCAAGATGGCAAATCTAATCAGATATAGAACAAGTAAAACCAGGGCACTAATCAGAAATACATTTAGATCTACCAACGATAAGAGATCAATTGACATTCCAAAAATCACAAAGAAAAAAGTGCGAACAACAAAAGCCGTTTCCATGGTGATCAGGTGAAACTCCTTTTCGATCTTTCCGATAGGATCTTCGTCCTCATTAATAAAATAGTTCCTGAATATCTTGAAAACACTTTGATGGTTGGATAAAGACATTCCAAAGATGAGAATGACAAGCAGTGGTGAAAGATGTAACAACTTGCCGAAGGAATATAAAAAGAGTAATACCGCAATCAACAGAAAGAGACGTACATGGCCTTTCATATCCTTAAATAGATACACCAAAAGGTAGGATGATACAATCGCAACGACAATCGTTATGAAAAAACTGGCACCAAACTGGATTGATGCTTCTTTTCCACCGGATTCAAGGAGGCTAATAACAAAATAGAACATCATGATACCCAGGATGTCGGAAAATGCACTTTCATAAACCATAAACTCCTTCTTGCTCTTCAAGAGTCCGGCCACACTGGGAATGATGATAGCACTGGACATGATGGAAAGCGGCGTACTATAGAGCAGCGCTTCCTGGTAGCTCATAGTAATAAAAGCCTGAATAATCAAGGCAATAACCAGCGTTGACAACACCAGGGATATCGATGCAACTAAAAAAGCCTTGCCGATGAGTGGCAGCTCTTCCTTCGTTAACTGCAGATCCAGTGCAGCTTCCAGCACAATCATGATCAGGCCCACAATACCAAGCAGCTCCAGACTTTTCAGCATATCAACATTGACGACGCCGAAAGCCATTAAGCCCTGCTTTAAACCGATTCCAAGGAGAATCAGCATTAGTACCGATGGAACTCTGGTCTTTGCTGATAGCACATTAAAAAAATGGGAAATGATAATAACAGCCGAGGCCAGGATCAGTAATACATAGGCATTATTTAGATCAAGCGATGCAAAAAGAGTCATGAAGAACTACCTTTGGTTTGGCTACTCTAAGAAACAGGAAATTCTTCCGGTCTAGTACAAATCAGAGTTCCTTTCTTGATTTGACCCATGGGAGAAAAACCCATTTCTCAATATGATTAAATAGGATAACCGTACAAAGACAGCTGTTCTCATCAATACAGATTTTTCTAGAAATGCCCGCTTGATAATTATTACAGCTCAATGCGGATTAAAAATTCATTGAGAGGCAAAGATTTATTTCCAATAATGTCGCATTTTCATGCTGTCAACATCAATCGACA
>JAGQWZ010000070.1 GCA_020436835.1 Saprospiraceae bacterium
AAAATAAGGTAGACAAGGAATAAAATAAAAAAGCATAGACAAACTGCAGCTTATGATACCAATTAGCCTTGGTGTGGGGCGAAAATCGCATAATGGCCTTATCACCAATATCGTCATCCATATTCACAATATTGGTATAGGTGTGGTGAAGGACATTATGTTGTAATTTCCAGTTTAGAACAGAAGCCCCTAGTAAATTGAGGGTATGGCCCATCCAGTAGTTTACCCGCTTGTTACTTGAATAAGCACCGTGGTTGGCATCATACATGACATTCATGCCAACACCAGCCATAGCAAAACCCATAATAAACCATAACATTAACTCCAGTGGCCATCCCGGTCTTAGTGTTATCAACAAAATATATGGCAGGATGTATGCTGAAAGCAGTACAACAGTTTTAATGATCAGTGTTTTATTCCAGTGCTTGGATAAATTATTTTCTTGAAAATATTGGTCGACATTTTTCCTTAACGTAGAGAAAAAGCGCTGGGAATCTGCATTCGGATGAATGAATTTAACGACTGGTTTTAACATAATAAATATTTTTGTTCTCAAGTTCCAGTGCAGGCGTCTTGAATTGGATACTTAGTTTGTGATTAAGAAAAGCATTAGTTTACCCTTTACAAATCCCCTCACTTTTACAGAATGATTAACATCAATGGTTACGTGTCAGCTATGATAAAAGTTGCATTGAGCACATTAAACCTTATGCCCAGCTCTGCAATTGCATGCCCGGATACCATAACCACTTAGAGAATTCAGAGCGATAAAAAAATTTACCGTACTCAAACCTGATGGCAGGCATTTCTAGCGTAAAAAATGTACTATCCGGTCAGGACTTTTAAAATAAACATCATTCAATTCACAATTTGGCCCTACTTGAAGAGACTCAAAATGAAAATGGATGCTTAGCGATCACCTCCATTTGGATTTTGGTCAGATTATGAATGTCCTTCAGGTACTCCGTTTCATCTTCAGTACAAAAAGAAAGTGCTTTACCACTGGCGCCGGCACGACCAGTGCGTCCGATCCGGTGCACATACGTTTCAGCAACATCGGGAAGCTCGTAGTTGATAACGTGAGACAAATTTTCCACGTCGATTCCCCGCGATGCGATATCGGTGGCCACCAGGACATCTATGGACTTTTTCTTGAAGCCATCCAGTGCCCGGACCCGGGCACCCTGGGATTTGTTTCCGTGAATGGCTTCTGCACGCCACCCTTGTGAATTGAGTGCCCGGGCAACTTTGTCTGCGCCACGTTTGGTCCTGGTAAATACCAGCGCCTGACCAACGTTATCGGTCTTAAGAATGTACTCAAGTAATCCTCGCTTATTTTCCCGTGGAACGTAATATAGAAATTGCTTAATGAGATCGGTCGTGCTGGACACCGGAGCAACCGAAATTGATTCTGGTTGGAAAAGAATGGAATTTGCCAGACTCTTAATATCCTTGGTTGTGGTGGCTGAAAAGAAAAGTGATTGTCTGTGTTCAGGCAATTTATCGATGATCTTACGAATATCACGAATGAAGCCCATATCCAACATTTTATCAGCCTCATCCAGTACAAAAAATTTAATGTGTTTGAGGGATATAAATCCTTGTTGACAAAGATCCAATAATCTTCCCGGTGTAGCTACCAACAAATCCACTCCTTTTCTCAATTGTTGAACTTGGGCATGTTGGGAGACTCCTCCGTAAATTACTGTGTGACGGATGGACAGATTGGTTGCATATCCGGTGATGTTATCATTGATTTGCAGAGCCAATTCCCGGGTGGGAGCCAGAATCAAGGCATGTACCGAAATCGGACTTGCAGGCCGAACCTGTGAGAGCAATTGCAATATGGGAAGAGCAAAGGCCGCGGTCTTGCCAGTGCCGGTCTGGGCACAACCAAATAGGTCTCGTCCTGTTAGGATTCGTGGTATAGCTTGTTGCTGAATCGGGGTAGGCTCTGTATAGCCTTTTTTAGTAAGTGCTTTGAGCAGTGGTACAGATAGTTTCAAATCTGAAAATGTCATCTTGTATTGTTAATTTGATGTAATACCAAACTCCCTGGCACAAGATCATCCCATAAGCATAGGAATCCTGTGTTTGGAATTCAGGTCATAATATCTATCAGGAAAAATGTAGGAGAAGCCGGATGAGTAGGTCAAACAGATTGCAAATACAATCTTCTCAGTTAGATGCTGCAAAGATACATTAATTAATGAGTTTAAGACAATCCAATTAATATTATGCATGAAGCACCTGTTGATTTCAATCCGTAATGGGCCTGTCAGCTCATTTTCCACTGCACCCAAAAAAAATTTACTAAATCTTAATTTGGTTTACTTTTTTGGTGGTTCCAATAACTTTAAATTGGAATTAGAAATTCGTTCATCAACAATCTTCAACCTATGAAAACACAAGAAATTGCTCACCGGCTGGTCGAACTTTGCCGTCAGGGAGACTTTGCTACCTGTTATGCGGAACTCTTTTCTCCGGAAATTGTAAGCATCGAACCAGAAGGTTCACCGATGCAAATGGTCAAAGGGCTGGATGGGATCAAGAAAAAAAGTGAGGAATGGAATAAAATGGTTGAGCAAGTCCATCGATCTGAGATCGGCGATCCAGTGGTTGGAGGCAACTATTTTGCATTGCCCTGGAAAATGAACCTCACCTTTAAAGGAGCGCCCGGTCCGACCGACATGGACGAGATCTGCGTCTATGAAGTCCGGGACGGTAAGATTGTAACCGAGCAGTTTTTCTATTCCAGGTAATCTTGCTGCGAAAGTTCAAGCAAGATGGGTCATCCAATTTTTGCCCGGGACTTTACAGAGAATAGCTCCAAATTGATTGCACCAAAATGGAAACCCTAGTGGGTGCCCGAACTCATTGTTCGGGCTCAAATTTTATTTTCTCCAGCAAATAACTTAATTTAATGAGTTCAGAACCTCATGGTTAGGGTTGATTTCCATTTTACTCTGGATGGGTCGAATGCAACTTCATGCGTAAATGACCGTACTGTTATGGAATACGACTACTCCGGTATTGTTGCAGGAATCAATTGCTGCATTAACCGGTGCATCCATGTTCGCCTTATTACTGGCTTTTATTTTGACACCTCCCGTATCCCTGTTCCTGCTCTGGTTGTACCGGCGTACCATTCTGAAAGGGATGGATCAAGAAGCGAAGCTGGTGGTTGAGCCCCCACCCATTATCCAATCAGTAGCAGGGAAAAAACAACCGCTTCGAATTAAAACCCAACCAGCCAATTCAATCGCTTTTCCCGCTACCGGAATCGGTTTAGCAGCTCACTTAAAACGATCCAAAAGCCAACTTAGACTTACTTACTTGCTGGCAGGGCTTGTTTTTGGTTTAGCATTTACCATTGGATGGCAAATGCTTGTCGATCAACAAATAACGCCTTTGCGTACCCTACTATTTATCATTTTATTTAGCTGGCCGGTTGTCTTGGCATTCAATCAATTGTTCGCAATCGGATGGCAGGAAAGAGTGTTCAGGATCGGACTTTACTTCACTTTGATCATCGTCTACTTCCTATTGATCAGATTGGCAGGAAAAGGAATGGATTTACTGGACATTAGCATCCTTTGGTTTATCCTTAATGGAATACCGACGGTTTTCCTGGCTGCTACTCAAATTCGAAAAATTCGCGCTGTAGGGCCCTTGGTTATGGGTTTTTTTACCGTTGGCATCACAGGTACAATGATCTTGCCTTCCCTTTTCCTGGGCCAGGATAAGGGAATGGTTGCAGGCTTTGAATCAGCTTTTCAGATCAATACCATATTTGGCGATTGGGTTACTGATTTCATTGGATTTATCGTATTGGGACTCCTTGGTTGGGCACTACTTATCTGGTTAGGCATACAATACCGGTTAAAACGAATTAACGATCAATCCTTGTCCATTGACGCCATATTTCTGTTATTTATGATTCCCAACAGCCTGACATTGGTATACAGTGGCTTGTATTGGATACTAATTGGGCCACTCGCTTATCTTGGTTATAAATTGGTCAAACAAATCGGATACAGGAAGTTCATCCCTCCTGCCAGGAAAGATGGTAAGGTTCCGGGACTGTTGTTGTTACGAGTCTTTTCCCTCGGCAAACGCAGTCTCCGATTATACGATGCTTTGGCGAAACAATGGCTCCACCTAGGAACAATATCGTTGATTGCCGGACCGGATCTGGTTACCGGACTGGTAGAGCCCCAGGAATTTTTAGATTTTTTAGCAGGTAAAACATCACGTCAATTTGTCCAGGACCAAACCGATCTGGATGCACGTTTACAACGGTTCGATCATCGCTCTGATCCGGATGGTCGTTACCGCACCACTGAATTTTTTTGCCGGGCAAATACCTGGAAAATGACAATGAAACGATTGGGCTTGGAGAGTGATACCGTTTTAATGGATCTAAGAAGTTTTTCCCGGACCAATCAGGGATGTACCTTCGAGCTGGAACAATTGCTAAATCTTGTTCCACTTGCCCGGATCCTTTTAATCATTGACCCCACGACAGACCACGATTTTTTGATTGAAACCTTACAAAGTCTTTGGAAAAACATTCCACCAAATTCTGAAAATGGACGATTAATGGAGCCCGAGTTGTTGATCTTTGAGGCAACTTCCGGCACAGGTCATGAAGCACAAACGTTAATGCGGCTGCTCTTAGAACAACCAAAACTGAAAGAATGGCCAACGGTCGAACAGCTAACCTAAAGGATTTCCAACGCTTTTTTATGGGGATTGGAATCCATACAACTTTCATCAAGAACGGCTTCTGCTTCCATTTCGATCAGGTAATCCTCACCGATCAATTCCGCTTTGATCATGGTATTGGCCGGTTGTATCGAGCGGAATCGCTCACCGTGTGCCCGGGCAATTGCTTCCCAATCGTCCATTTGCTTGATGTAGATGCGGGTTCGAACGA
>JAGQWZ010000650.1 GCA_020436835.1 Saprospiraceae bacterium
AATGGATGACAATTAGTAGAACTTCGAAATATTCTTTGGCCTAAGCCTTGAAAGCCTAAGTAGTTTAGTAATAAATTAGCGCTGGCTACAGGATTGGAGGGCTGCTCTAATAGGCAATATTCTACATAATTCACTGATAGTCTATAGATTGCGCAAAATGATTTAATCACGGTTTAACCACTCAACGCGTTAATATCCTACCAATGGATTATTTAAATAAAATTATTGGTGATTTTGAGATCCATGCAGTTGATGGGATCAAAACCTGCTTCGAACATGGTGTAGATCCCAATCAGGAATTCAAGGGTAAGCCGCTCATTTATGAAATGATCAATATGTATCTCCGTAGTCCGGATTTCAAAAATTGCATCCGGGCTTTCGTCGACTACGGTCTGGAGTTTGATGATCAGGTGTTGCTCGCGGTGTTGCTGGATGATGACCATGCTCTGGAAGACCTGTTAATCAGCAATCCCGATCTGTTGCATAAGCAGTACACTCTGGACTGTGCTTTCACTCCGCTTTACAAAGCCTCGCTGTTGCATATTTGTGCGGAATACAATCACCTTGCCTGTGCCAAAGTACTGGTAAGTCATGGCCTGGGGGTAAACAGTAAAGCGGGCCTGGACAGCCATGGATTCGGCGGGCACACTCCTATTTTCCACACCGTCAATCAACACAATAATGCCTGTCTGGATGTGCTTCATTTCCTGCTTGACCAGTCCTGTGACCTTGATCTCACCGTTCGTGGGCTGATTTGGGGCAAAGGCTATGACTGGGAAACATTTATTCCGGCGGTTAATCCGGTCAGTTATGCAATGATGGGGCTTTTGCGGCAGTTTCAAAGGTCGGAAACAATGATTTATGAGGTAGTGTCCATATTAATAAATTCCCGATACGGCATTAACTATTACCCGTCGAACGTACCGAATAAATATTTGATGCATTAAGCTCGTGTCTTGGGTGCATATCCTTGCTGCCCGTTCACCCTTTAAGCAGATTGCCGCAGGAACCCGAAAGTTTGTCGCAAGTGCCCTAACTTGTAAAAACAGGATATGCAGAGATTTGTATTCAATTAATTCTTGCATTGGTCGGATCAAATACCTGGTGAATGGTTTCGCAAAATATTAATCATAACACATGCGTAAAATTATCGTTCTGTCGATGATCACCCTGGATGGTGTCATTCAATCACCCGGTAGTCCCCAGGAAGACCCCTCTGACGGATTCAGATATGGCGGCTGGGTTGCACCCTTTTCCGATGAGGTATATGGAAAGGTGGTCCAGGAAGAGCTCAGGCCGGCAGATTATTTACTGGGCCGAAAAACTTATGAGATCTGGGCTGGGTACTGGCCGCAACATGGAGCCTTCTGGCCTGGTATTAACGAGGGCACCAAATATGTATTTTCAAAAAATCTGAAAAAGAAAGATCCACTGGTGACAGGATGGAGAAATTCTGTGGTCATCAGAACGGTGGCTGATATAAAAAAGCTTAAAAGTTTGCCCACAGAAAATCAGGGATCAAAAAGTGGAGACATCCAGGTTTGGGGAAGCAGTGAACTGGTACGATTGCTGCTCAAAAATGATCTGGTCGATGAACTCAGGCTTAAAATTCATCCGGTTATCCTGGGCAAGGGCAAAAAACTATTCGATCAGGGCTCGGTTCCCGTCACCTACACCTTGGTCGATAGCAGGGTTACCTCCACAGGGGTCATCATTGCGCATTACCAGCGTACCGGGAATATTAAGACGGGGACGATTGAAGCATAGGTATTCAGAAAATTAATTTCCGGTTTGTTGCTTTGGAATAACTACCTTAGGAAGGTGCAAAGCATTAAGAACTAACTGAATTACCAAACTACCTGTTTCAGGGACTAATTCTGTCTATGGCAAAAGTTATCGCAGTTATTAACATGACCCTTGATGGTTACTGTGATCATACTGTCATGATTGCGGATGAAGAAATCCATCAGCACTACAGTGAATTATTGCGCAACGCAGGTGCGATTATTTATGGCAGAATAACCTACCAGCTCATGGAAAGTTACTGGCCTGGTATCGTTGTGAATCCCACCGGCACTGCATCTATGGACGATTTTGCAGATTCCATTCACAATACACCCAAAGTCCTGTTTTCCCGCACCATAAAACAAGTCAGCTGGAATAATACCCGGTTGGCCGACCGTGGACTGGAGGACGAGATTAATGCATTGAAGCAACAGCTGGAGGATCCTGTCTATCTGGGTAGTCCCGGGATCATTGCCGCCTGTACCAACCTAAAATTAATTGACGAATATCAGCTTTGCATTCATCCGGTACTTGCCGGAAACGGGTTGCCCCTTTTCCTCGATTTGAATGACCGGTCCTTATTAAAACTTAAGGGAACAAAAATTTTTAGTTCCGGGTGCATCCTTCTTTATTACGAATCCACAAAGCCGACCTAAATTCAGGCCACCCTGATCCAGCCACTTTACCAGAATACAATCCTTTTAAAACAAAACAAAATCATATGTTAAACAAATGTATTGCACTAATCTTTTGTATTGCCATTCTTGCGTCCTGTAAACCGCAAGAAAGCAGTCAGACCGAAACCGTTTCCACTTTTGATGAACAAGCGGAAACCGATGCCATATTAAAAGTGATCGAAAATGAAACCAAATGCTTTTTTAACGGCGATTACGAATGCTGGAAAAGCAACTGGAGTCATAACAACTACGCACTTCAAGCATGGAATAATTCCGATGGCACCGCGGATGCAGCCGTCGGGTGGGATAAAATAAACAAGCAGGGAAAAGACTGGATCGAAACATACTATAAAAATGGCGAAAACATCATCCACCCGGAAGTACACCGGGAAAAACCAATTGTGAAGTTCTTTAATGAATCTGCTGCTTATTTGCTCTGGACACAATACAATGCAAATCAGGAAAAAACCAATTTCCGCAGCAGCCAGGAAATTCGGCTGATGGAGAAAGAAGCAGATGGATGGAAGATTGTCTGTGTTACCGCCCTTTGGGATGTTGGACCAAAAATACCCTACGATAGTCTGAATATCGATTAACTCATAAAAGGTTCGATCAAACAACTACCCACTTCCGTGTTGGGGCGAATTACAGGAACTCATTTCCATGTCAGGAAGTTCAACCCCGACCCAACCAACTATTTGATTAACTGGTGATTTTCTATTGTTTGTTGCTCATCGGAAATACAATTCCATACCGGGATGCCGTTTCAACAAGCTTTTGGATATTTGGTGGTCCCTGAGGTCGGGGTGGGATCTCCAGTGCTTCGGCAGGCTCCGACATCGCAATGAAGTATTCTTCAAATCCGCCTGGACATAAATGAATAATGACTTCCGCTTTTTCCGATATCACCCTGAAGGTATGCGGAATGTTCCTCGGAAGCATAATCCAATCTCCCTTACTGACCCGATGCAATTCATCTCCAATGGTGAATTCCATCTCGCCGTCCAACAAATAAAACGATTCCTCTTCCTGAGTATGAATATGGGGAGGAGGCTCCAGACCCTGTATTTCATAACCATGAATTACAGAGAAAGCCCCTTGGGTGTCATTGGAGGAGATCAGGATGCTGATCAGATGTCCGATGTACCAATATGAATTGGAAAGTGTTGGTGACGCCAGGATCATGTATTTTCAATTTTAACCAATTGATTCGTTGATCTGAAGGTTGGTTTCAATTTGCACGCTGTACCATTGATTATTTAGACTAAATTAGTTAGGTGATTCGAAATGGTCAAGTACGAACAAAAAAGTAAGGTACTTACCAATAGGATATGAATAATTGATCCTCAATTACTTAATTCTACAGAAATGGAGAATAATTTTTCACACCCGGTGCTGATTGAAAGTTGCCCGGTACAACACATCCTCCAGTTTATCGGCGGAAAATGGAGAATTGGTATACTCTGGAGCATGAAAGACGGATGCAGGAGATTTGGTGAACTTAAAAAGGATGTACTAGGCATTTCCGAAAAAGTGTTAATTCAAGAATTACGACATCTTGAGCAGTCAAAAATCATCCATCGAAATGCTTATGCAACCATTCCTCCCAAAGTAGAATATAGCCTGACGGAAAGAGGTATGTCGTTGATCCCTCTGCTAAGAGACATTGTGAACTGGGGTTATTCAGACCTGAAAATGACAGCGGTTACAGGCTGAAATGACCCACCGGAACATACTAATAATCAACATTGGAAATTTATCTGCAACAAGCATTGAAAATCATACCATACAGAGTCCAAATGACTGGTGTAATCAACCTGATCCGTCTTCCTCTGCTTATATTCTTTTTATTGGCATGTAACCCGACCGGTGGAAAGGATCAGGCAAACCAGCCCGCAACCATCCGGTCTGAGGACGAAGTGTTTTATTTGATTTTCCCACGAAGCTTTTCCGACAGTAACGGTGATGAAATCGGGGACCTGAACGGGGTGACGGAGAAGTTGGATTATCTACAGCAATTAGGTGTTACATCGATCATTATGACCCCCCTGTATCCATCCATTTATTACCACAATTATTTTACCGATAATTTCGCCGGAATTGACGAGGAGTTTGGTTCAATGGATGATTACCTGCATATGGTCCGGGAGATCCACCGAAGAGGGATGAAGTTCTATATGGACACTGAAGTCCAATACGCGACCAAGGAA
>JAGQWZ010000651.1 GCA_020436835.1 Saprospiraceae bacterium
ATATCCAAAGTAGCAAGAAATAAAACAATGTCGTCCGAGAAGAAAGTCAATATTCCAGCAAATGAAGTTTATGTGAAATCAGGCCACGACCACGTCCGGATAGTCATCGATGAGATTAGTTATATACAGTCTGATACGGATTATACAGAAGTCCATTTAGCTAAAAGTAAAATATTGACATCTGAGTCACTTCGCAATTGGTTAGAAATTCTACCTGATGATCACTTTGTCCGAGTTCATAAATCCTATATTGTAAACACCTCACATATTCGTAAGGTCTCGGGAAATGAATTACATCTAAAACAAGATGTGATTATACCTATTGGCCGGGCATTTAAAGAAACTTTTATCGAGCGTTTTATTAAATGACCACTTGCCCGATCCTAAGACAATTGATCTCTGATTAATCATGAGTCTAAAACTGTTCAACAAGGTGGTATTCTATTTTTCATCTTTGCGAAAAGAATTATTTCAAGGCCTGTTTTCAGTTAAAGTAATAAAAGATCACCCCACGTCAAATAGAGAAGATTTGACCAATAAATTAAATTTGCATTTCAGATTGACTGTATAAACCGTTCGCCATGAAACGATATCTCTACATTCCTGTACTCCTGCTGGCGATCTGCTTTATTTCCTGTGTCCCAGGTGAAAAGCAATCTAATCAGGATCTTGATGCACTGGAACTGACTAATCTGCCTTCGCTGGGTGAAGTTAATGAAAGATACCAGTCGGTGAACGTGGAAATGTGCGAAGTAGTAGGTGGTGATTTCTGGATTCCCTATGCAATGATTGACACCGCCAAACTCCGTACTGAAGGGTTTTCCGCCTTAAAACGGGGCATTCCGCCAATCGATCTCAACGAAGAAAAAATCCGCAATCTGGCCAGTGCTCTTGGGCCAATGTATATCAGAGTCAGTGGTACCTGGGCCAATACCACGTATTTTCAGGACAACGATGCGCCGAAATTGACATCGGCGCCGGAAGGATTTGAAAATGTACTGACGCGTCGGGAATGGAAAGGAGTCATCGATTTTTGCCAGGCGATTGATGCTAAACTGGTTACTTCGTTTGCCATCAGTGATGGTATAAGAGATAAAGAAGGGAATTGGACCCCTGCACAGATTCAACCTCTACTCAACTACACCAAGTCGATTGGTGGTGACATTGCTGCGGCAGAAATGTTCAATGAACCATCCCATGCAAGTTACGGAGGAGCACCGGAAGGCTATGATGCTTCCTACTATGCTCGGGATTTTGAGAGGTTTAAGCAATTTGTTGATTCCCTGGCACCGGAAATGAAAATTATGGGTCCGGGATCTACCGGGGAGGGTGGCATTATACCGGTCGGGGAATCCATGACTACCGATAAAATCCTTAACGCTGAACCTATGCCGGAGTTCGATATTTTTTCTTACCATTTTTATGGTGGAATTTCCCGTAGGTGCCGCGGTGAATTATCTCCGGAAAATGCGCTTACCAAAGAATGGCTGAGCAGGACCGAGCTGGGACTGCAATTCTATGAACATGCCCGTAATAAATATTTGCCGGAAGCCCCAATTTGGCTCACTGAAACCGGAGAAGCTGCCTGTGGAGGCAACCCCTGGGCATCCACGTACATCGATTGTTTTCGTTATGTGGAGCAGCTGGGCTGTTTGGCAAAACATGGGGTAAAAGTAGTCATGCACAATACGCTTTGTGCCAGTGAGTATGCATTATTGGAACAAGAAACCCATGACCCACGACCTAACTATTGGGCCGCCCTGCTCTGGAGCAAATTAATGGGCCAAGAAGTATTCGAAGCCAGGTTTACCCATGATCAGGTAGATGCTTTTGTCCATAATCTAAAGCATTCTGAAAAAGGCAGAGCAGTTCTACTGGTCAATCCTGCTGATGTGGCATCTGAAATTAAAATACCTTCAAGTGCCACTCAATTCATATTGACGGCAGATGATCTATTGGGAAAAACAGTCAAATTAAATGGAAAGGTGCTTCAATTACAGTCCGACAATACCTTACCGGAAATAACCGGAGAGGTTATTCCCGCAGGGAATTTACAGTTACCTGCCCACAGTATCACCTTTCTTTCCTTTGAACCGGCTTAGTGGACTGTGGCATTCAAATCAATTCTATCGGCCCCAGGCTGAGCCTTTCTTAAAAATACCGGCAATGACCCCAGTAGCGGCATGCCCAGGCTATCCAGGTGCTCCAGTTGGGACCGGTACTATGACCACCGGCATGTTGTCTGAAAGCAATCTCTCCTTCAATCAGCGGAGTTCCGATCACTGGAAAATCAGAGGTGCCGAGATCATTCCTGCCCAAAAGCCGATAAACAGGTCCGGCATGGACACCACTCAGAAACATGCCTTTGGCATCTACCCATTGCCCCTCTACCTGAGGAGATCCGGAACTGATAAATATGGGCCTGGGTGCACAGAGCGCTACCAGCTGATGGGCATCCACGGGCAGATCGTCAGGGGTAAGGCTACTGCCATATTTTATAAAATTCCCACAAAACCAATGATATTCTCCCACACCAGCCAGGTTTTCTACTTGCTCACCAAACACTCTCCGCAATATCTTTGATCCACCTGCTCCAGCCGATCCGATGAAGCCCAGCGAAATTCTCGGCTCAAAGGCCATGGTTACAATAGCCGCTTTTCCGTACCGTGAGAGACCCTCAATGGCTATGCGATCCGGGTCGACATCCCTATCTCCTTCAAAATAGTCTATGGCCCGGCTCGCTCCCCAGGCCCACGCTCTCAGAGCACCCCAATCCTCCGGTTTACGAGATTGACCGAGATTCGTCAGGCCGATGATCCCGGTTCTCAGACCGGCCCCATGATCTGCCTGGATGGAAGATGGAACGATCGTGGCATAACCCCACCCACGCATGATCAATTGTTCCCTCCAATCCGGTTCGCTAGATGAGCCCAATCCGATCGGCGACACAGAATTGTTGCGAAAAGGAGAATGGATAAATCCAAAATGGAGAACCAGAGGAACCGCCTCCCTGATTGCCTGCGGAGTGGCCATAAGTACTTCAATTTCAACCTGAATATCCGGATAGAGACTATTATCAACTACTCCCAGCAGCATCTTCTCCTTGATGGCTTGATTGCCCACGATGGTGTCTTTTATATATACCGTTTTCCACTTCACTGCAGGTATTTGTGCCGGTAATCGGCCATAGATCTCACGCTCAAAATCTTCGACAATCTCCGGCCTTCTTCCTTTCCACCAATCAGCTGTTGTCATCACTTTCTCTCCACTTTCAAAAATGAGAGGGTCAGGGAGAATATATTGATTTACATTTTCCTCATTCCGGTTAGCCGCATTGGGTGCATCGG
>JAGQWZ010000652.1 GCA_020436835.1 Saprospiraceae bacterium
ACAATAAGGATCCCACATTATTTTAAGGGGGGGGCTTCACTTTCAGTATTGGTTACCCCTGTATTGATTTTCAAGTACTTAGATGCTAATTTTACACGTTTGGCATTTTAACCGGACACTAATGATTGATAATTGATAATTATTGATAATTGCTGACCGCTGAAAGCAGCGAATCCTGAGCATGTCGAAGGAAATTTGCCGCCTTACCTCCTTACTGATCAGAGCGAATCTGTACCTCCTGTTTTCTATTTTTCTTATCCTTCTTTCTCTTCTTTGATTTGACGGAAGGATAGACACTAAAGAATGATTTGCTGGCGTGTTTCAGCAGATCCTTCGAGATCTGATATACATCCTCCTGAGGGGTTGGCCTATCATCTTCATGACGCCAATAGATCTGTCCGTACTTACTCCGAAGAGACAAGGTGATGGAGACACTCTGATCTGTATTTAAGGTGCCATTCATAAATCCAGCGGCGAGGACATTGCCCGGGGCTAATTGATCCACACTTGTACTAATGATTCCGTCTACACCAAGCCAGTCTGCAATCTCCCGTACACTCAGACCTACTTTGTCCTCCACGGTTTCTTCCAGTTCCTTAAGCCGGTCATTGGTGATCTTGAGATCCTGGAGATAGGTGCGCTTCAGCTCATATTTTTTCATGTCACGAAGAAAGTAGCGGTACAGGTCTCTCTGTAAAATGTATCCTTCTCTTTCTATACCCAACTGCTGACTTTCCGATTTATTGGCTACCTCGTGCAATCGACCCAGATGCACTACCTCCACCGGCAAAATTGCCACGGTCTGCAGGGCGATAATTTTTTTCTTATCCCGGGATAAAGTATGCGAAGAACCGCAGCTCATCATTAGAAAAGCCGCAATAAGTAGGTGCAGGGAAGGGTAGCGAAGCATTTTCATTGCCGGATTCTCCCTAATAATATCAAAATTTGAGCAATCTGACATCATTAATTAAGTTAAAAAAGACTGGACTGGTCTTATTGATAGCTCAGTACGTCACGGATCTCCACCGTCCGATCTTTTCTGTTTTCATACAGAACCGACAGGGGTGAATCATCGGGAAAGGCTAAAAAGTATTACATTGTGAATTTGAGAATCTACTGTCAAGAAAGAATAAATTATGGCTAATCTGTTAGGAAAAGCCGCCCAGGAGAATACTTATGATGCCATTGTGATCGGGTCAGGCATTAGTGGAGGATGGGCAGCTAAGGAATTATGCGAAAAAGGATTGAAAACCCTGGTGCTGGAGAGAGGTAGGATGGTGAAGCACGGCGACTATCCCACAGCTAATCTCGATCCCTGGGATTTTGAATACCGGGGCGCCGACGATGTAGAGCAACAGAAACGGCAGCCCAAACAGCGAAGATCTGGTTTTCTGGGAGAATCAGACAGTCATTTTTTTGTGGATGATATAAAGCATCCATATCAGGAGAAAAGACGATTTGATTGGATCAGAGGCTATCATGTAGGGGGAAGGTCGTTAATGTGGGGCCGTCATTGTTACCGGTGGAGTGACCTGGATTTTGAAGCCAATGCAAGGGAGGGTATAGCTATTGACTGGCCGATTCGGTACCGGGATATCGCTCCGTGGTATTCTTACGTAGAAAAGTTTGCCGGAGTAAGTGGAGAAAAATTGGGACTTTCCCATTTACCCGACGGCGAATTTCTCAAGCCAATGGAATTGAACTGTCTGGAGATCCATGCCCGCCAACAGATTCAGGATAAATTTCCGGGACGGTATGTGACTATCGGACGGGTAGCTCATGTCACCGAACCGATTGAAGGACGGGGTACTTGTCAGTATAGAAACAGGTGCTCCCGTGGTTGCCCATTTGGCGCCTATTTTAGCAGTAATGCCGTAACGCTTCCCGCTGCGGAAAAGACCGGAAATCTAACCATCCGCCCGCATTCCATCGTCAGTGAAATAATTTATAATGATACCACCGGTCAGGCGACGGGTGTAAGACTCATAGATGAAAATTCCATGGAGACGCTGGAATATTTTGCCAGGATCATATTTTGCAATGCATCGTCGATGGCCACCACGGCAATTTTATTAAACAGCAAGTCTGACCGTTTTCCGCAGGGACTTGGTAATGACAGCGGTGAACTGGGCCACAATATCATGGACCATCACTACTTTGTGGGGGCATTAGGCAGACATGATGGCTTTAAAGACAAATATTATAGTGGTCGAAGACCAACAGGAATTTACATTCCCAAATTCCGGAATATCGATGCTAAATCCAAGACCGATGCCTATTTACGGGGTTATGGCTACCAGGGTGGTGCCGCAAGGGATTCGTGGGGTGCAGGAAGCAACGCGGAAGATTTTGGTGCTGATTTTAAAGACCAACTTTTTAATCCTGGTGAATGGAATATGTTTTTGAATGGTTTTGGAGAAGTGCTGCCCGACCACAACAATTTGGTTACACTTGACTATGAACACCTGGATGAGTGGGGCTTACCGACCCTTGTTTTTGATGCGGACTTTGGAACCAATGAACGGGAAATGCGAAAGCAGATGAAAGAGGATGCCGCAGAAATGCTGGAGGCTGCCGGAGTGAAAGACATCGTGACTTTTGACAAGATTGGAGGCATGGGCAAGGGGATACACGAAATGGGCACCGCCAGAATGGGCAATGATCCCAAGACCTCGGTTTTGAATAAATTTAATCAGATGCACACCGTAAAAAATGTATTTGTTTCGGATGGAGCTTGCATGACGTCATCTGCCTGTGTCAATCCATCCATCACCTACATGGCACTAACTGCCCGGGCAGTGGATTATGCCGTGAAGGAATTAAACAAGCAAAATATATAGATTATGGACAGAAGAGAAATGATCAAAGAATTGAGCCTGGGGCTGGGCCTGTCGATTTCTGTTCCATCCCTCTTATTGACTATGCAAGCCTGTCAAAATCAGGAATCTACCGTTGGTGGTCAGCTGTTAAGTACTTCCCAGCTAAACCTCCTGGGCGATTTGGGAGAATTCATCCTTCCTCGCACCAATACTCCCGGAGCTGCGGACCTCAACCTCCATAATTTTGTCTTGAAAATGTTGGAAGGTGTCTATGATGAGGAGGGACAAAGGGACTTTATTTCCGGATTAGAAGATTTTCAGGCCCGTTGCAAAAATAAATACGGTAAAGTATTTTCTGATTGTGATGAGCAGCAAAAAAGTGAATTTTTACAAAATCAGGAAAAGATGTCTCCTAAATTGATGGGAAATGTTTGGGGTAGTTCGGTAGGACCGGAAACTAAACCCGATTTTTACCGTCAGGCTAAATCACTCTTTTTACTGGGATATTTTAGTTCGGAAGAAATAGGAAGAAATCATTTGAATTATGTCCCGGTACCCGGAAAATTTGAAGGATGTATTGATTATTCCGGTCAGAAAATTGATGCACTTTAAAATGATCGGCGGTAATTATATTTAAATGTTAGACCGAAAACATTTTCGCAGGGATAGTCAACCGGTCATTAAATGGATCGATCAATATCTTAAAGAAATACGGAAATATCCGGTCAAATCACAGGTTGAGCCGGGAAGTATCAAAGCCCAAATTCCGGTGCGAATGCCGGAAAATGGCGAGGATGTCTCTTCAATCATGAAAGATTTCGAAGACATTATTCTACCAGGGATCACCCATTGGCAGCATCCGAATTTTCATGCGTACTTTAATGCTAATAATTCTACTGAAAGTATCCTGGCTGAAATGCTCACGGCGGCACTGGGAGCTCAATGCATGATCTGGGAAACCTCTCCTGCCGGGGCCGAACTGGAAGAGAGAATGTTAGAGTGGTTCAAGAACGCCTTTGGGCTACCGCAAAACTGGGAAGGGGTGATTCAGGATACCGCATCTACGGCTACGCTTTGTGCGTTGTTAACCGCGCGGGAAGTGGCTACGGATTGGATGGCGAATGAGACCGGTGTCCCGGATAACCTGCGTGTATACTGCTCAAAAGAAACCCATTCGTCTATCGAAAAAGGGGCCGCAATTGCCGGTATCGGGAGAAAAAATGTGATAAAACTGGCCACGGATCATCAACACCGGCTCGATGTGAATGCCTTGGAACAAGCGATCAAAACGGATCTGAGCAACGGTAAAAAACCGATGGCAGTCGTTGCCACTCTCGGCAGCACAGGGATTATGGCGGTTGATTCACTGGAAGAAATCGGACCTATCTGCAAAAGGTATAACTTGTGGCTACATGTCGATGCGGCCTATGCCGGTTCCGCCCTGATATTGCCTGAATATAAGTGGATGATCGATGGAATCGCCCAGGCGGACAGTTTTGTCTTTAATCCCCATAAATGGTTGTTTACGAATTTCGATTGTACTGCATATTATGTTAAAAATGCCCGGCATCTCATTCGCACGTTTGACATTTTGCCCGAATATTTGAAGACCAGTACCCGGGGACAGGTAAATGACTACCGAGATTGGGGCATTCAACTGGGTCGTCGCTTTCGTGCCTTAAAATTGTGGTTCGTACTAAGAAGCTACGGATTGAAAGGATTACGTGAAAAGCTGAGGAAACACATAAAACTCAGCCAGGACTTTGTTCATTGGGTGGAGAAACATCAGCATTTGGAGTTGATGTCCCAGCCAATTTTGAATTATTGTTGCTTTCGCTATAATCCTGCAGGCAGGGAATATTCCCTCGATATCTTGAATGCATTAAATGCAGAATTAATAAAAAGAATTAATAATAGTGGGCAGGCTTTTCTTACCCATACCAAAGTAGATGATAAACTGGTGATCCGGGTGTTGATCGGACAAACTTATGTCGAGAGCAGAGACGTAAAGATTCTTATCCAGATTATCGACGATATCCTGGATAATTTATCAGAGCACTAAGCGAGGTTATTGAAGTGTAGACCGGTCCTTTTACCAATTGGTTTCCTTTTTTAGATTCATGGAACGCACCTTTGAAGGGATTCGACTTTCTGTTAATTCAGTGTAAAGCATTCTTAAGTTTTATTGTAATCAATAACCAAGAATTAATCTTAATCATTATATGAATTAATACGTGCTGTATTGCTTTGGGGCATTGATTCAATAACCAAAAAGCAAGACGATGATCAGAAAACTTACCTTACTGTTTTCCCTCACTATCAGCACCATTTGCCTGCTGGCACAGGATGAAATGATCCACCTGGCCAGTTATGCGACCGGTGGGGAAGGATCGGCTGAAACCGTAGCCTATGATAATTCCAGCAGCCGTGCATTTTTTACCAGCACCGCAAATAACTCCTTTAGCATTGTTGATATTTCCAATCCCAACGAACCGACTCTCTATAAAGAGGTCTCGCTGGCAGAATATGGTGCCGGCCCCAACTCAGTGGCTGTATCCAATGGTATTGTGGCTTTGGCAGTGGAAAATGAAGATAAAACAGCCAATGGTAGGGTCGTTTTCTTCAATACCGAAGGTGAGTATCAGGCAGACGTCGAAGTGGGAGCCTTGCCCGATATGTTGACTTTTACCCCCGATGGTTCAAAAGTACTGGTGGCAAATGAAGGGGAGCCAAACGATGATTATGATGTTGATCCTCCTGGTTCCGTTTCGATCATTGACGTTGCCATGGCAATGACAGGTGCTCAAGCTGTCGTAAACATCAGTTTTGAAAGTTATAATGACAAGAAAGCCTCGCTCCTGAACAAAGGTGTTCGCATATTTGGAGCGGATGGTATGGCAACGGTTGCCCAGGATATGGAGCCGGAATACATCACCATAACGGCGGACGGTTCCCGGGCATATGTTAATTGTCAGGAAAACAACGCACTGGCGGTCATTGACCTTTCATCCAATACGATACTCGATATTCTGCCTTTGGGATACAAGGATCATTCTCAGGGCAGTCCAACCCTGACCAATTATATATTAAATGAGCTGGTGAGTGATTGGCCGGAACTCGGAACCCCGGCTTATGGCGGTGGACAACCACCGGTGATGTTGGGTGGGTTTTCAGCGCTTTATTTCGATGCCACTGAATCAACAGACGAAGAATATGTTTTTTACACAGTACCTGACCGGGGACCAAATGCGGATGCGGTGAGCAGTGCTTCCGTAACTCCTCAGGCTCCGGAAAATCTAAGACCATTTAAATTGCCTGATTATCAGGCGCGTATTGTAAAAATTACATTGAATAAGAATTCTGGAGCGGTTCAACTCAGCGATCAGATCTTGCTTTTCCGGCAGGATGGCACCACTCCCATTTCTGGTCGGGGAAACATTCCAGGAGTAGACGAGATTCCGGTAACCTATGCGGATGCTTCGACGGAATATCTTAATCAGGATTTTACCGATCCGGATGGCAATAGTTTTCATCAATTGGAATATGATGCTTTTGGAGGCGATTTCGAGGGCATTGTCAGGGATAAAAACGGAAACTTCTGGTTGTGCGACGAGAATCGGCCGGCAATATATCAGATTGCACCGGATGGCACCCTGATGGAGCGATATGTACCTGAAGGCACTGCAGCCTTGGGAAATGATCCGCAGGAGGAAGGCTTTTACGGAGCGGAGACGCTGCCGGGATACTACACCACTCGCCGGGCAAATCGCGGATTTGAAGCCATAGCTTATGATTCGGCTAAAAATATCGTGTATGCCTTCATTCAATCCCCACTGGAAAATCCCGGAAGTGCGGTTCGCAATAATACCGATGTGATCCGGATATTGGGAATCAATGCAGACGATGGAGTACCCGCTGAAGAGTACGTATATCTTCTGGAGCAGAATAAGGACTCCGGCTATAGCACATCGAGAGTAGACAAGATAGGTGATGCTTTTTATACCGGCGATGGACAATTTCTGGTTATTGAGCGGGACTCGGAAGCGCCCACGGTGCCGGTGGGAAAGAAATACATATTCAAGATCGACATCACAAAGGCGACCAATGTTTTAAATCTGGATGTGAGTGAAAGATTGCAGACCGGCCCGGTCGATCCACGCTTTGGAATTACCCTAAGTGGTGTCAATAATACTTTTCGGTCGGCCAGTTCTACTTTAGAAGAAATGTCTGCGGATGAAATCAGGGCCCTTGGCATTTTACCGGTCTACAAGACAAAGGTGGTCAATTTGCCCAGTATCTATTACCAAAGTTCGGACAAACCGGAAGGCGTGTCTTTATTACCCGATGGAACCATTGCGGTGCTAAATGACAATGACTTTGGATTGGCAGGTGCCGGGGTTACTGACAACAGTATTTTGGGACTGATTTCTTTCGGAAACAATTATAGCTTAGATGCCAGTGACCGGGATGATGCGATTAATATCCAGAATTGGCCTACCCTCGGAATGTACCTGCCGGATGCCATCGGTTCCTATTCAGTCAATGGGCAGGATTATATAGTGACGGCAAATGAAGGCGATTCTCGCGATTATGACGGTTATTCAGAGGAAGAAAGGGTCAAGGATCTTATCCTGGACGAGACCTACTATCCGGATGCAGCCGGGTTGCAGGAGGATGAGATGTTGGGAAGGCTTAAGACCACTTCATCGATGGGAGATTATGATCAGGATGGAATGGTGGAGCAGATCTATTCCTACGGGGCCAGATCGTTTTCAATCTTCGATGCTTATGGAAATCTGGTCTTCGATAGTGGAAATGAATTTGCATTGACCGTGCAGACTGAAGAAGAAGCTTTGTTTAATGAAGATGAAGGTGAAAAGGATGGAAGATCGGATGACAAAGGTGTAGAACCGGAAGCGATTGAAATTGCCACGATCAATGATTTTACCTATGCCTTTGTGGGATTGGAACGTCAAAGTGGGATCATTGTATACGATATCACGGATCCGGTTTCTCCCAAGTTTATTACCTACTACAACAACCGGATGTATGATGGCGGAGTAACAGGTGATATTGCCCCGGAGATTATCAAATTCATTCCAGGGGAAGACAGTCCGAATGGAGAGCCACTGCTCCTTGTGGGATATGAGGTTAGTGGTTCCATGGGTATCATCCAATTGGGCGGTTCGATCACCCCCGTTAGTGAAGTAGCGCATGAAAGCAGGTTTAATGTGTATCCTAACCCGGTAACCGGAGGAGGTGACCTGAATTTTGATATTCCCGTCAGTGGACAGGTTTATGATATGGCAGGTCTGATAGTCAAAGAATTTGATCGTCAACACAGAATGAATGTCTCTGACCTGCAGCCGGGTATTTATGTGATCAGGACGCTGGAGCATGGAGCTCAACGCTTTCTGAAATTAGATTAAGGGCAGTCGATTAAGGAATTAAATCATCTCCTTTTTTGTGGGCTGGGTATTGATATCCGGCCCTTTTTATTAGGTATGCGCATTAATAAAGCCGATAATTAATTCCCGGTATCGGCTATCAGGATTAAATGAAAGGTCCTTCCAAAGCGCACTGTGCCCAAGCGCCTGCACATGCAGAATTTCTATTTCCCGAAAACCGGCCTCCCTGATCCTATCTTCAAAAATACGGGTATAAGTATAACTATCCCGCTCAGAAATTAATAAGGTTGGGGTCGATAAATGATCGACGTACCGGGTTGGTGAAGCTTCAATATGCTGTTCATTCGTTCTGCCAAAGACTGATTCGACATGCAAAGTTGCAAGTTCAGGACGTTGACTGTTGGCCAGTGTTTCATGATAATGAGGAACATCGTACATACCGGCGATAGGAATGATTCCACGAATCAGATCTTTTGACAATGCATATTTATCGAGATATTTACGGTCCATCACCAGGAGGGACGCCAGGTGTGCACCTGAAGAAAATCCTCCGATAAATATCTTGCCGGCATCATATCCATATTCCATTGCATGGTTATGAAGAAACTTAAACGCCATTGCTACATCTTCAATATGGTCCGGATGTTCAGCCCCAAGATTGTGGGTGGAATCTCTCCAGAGTGCAGAGCTCAGCCGATGACCGATACTGGCTACGGCAATGCCCCGGGTGGCAAACTGTCTGGCCAGATCCATTTCCACATTACGATCAGTATATGACCATGCGCCTCCACCGATCCAAATGAGAAGAGGGGGTTTATCCACCTGTCCCGGCAGGGTCAGATTGAGTCTTTGCAAAGAATCATTTTCGGTATTTGCAGCCTCCAAATAGGAAATGTCATTGAGTACTTTAACCTGTGCCTGGCAGACCCGGTTGCTCTGGATAAATAATAAAATGGATATTATGAGATAAGTTGGTGTTTTCATGGCAGTCATTTACAAAATGACGTACATTATTACGAATTATTGTTGGCGGGATTTGAGCGGTATCATGGTATTTGAAGAGAACAGTCATCTTTACACCGGGTAAAAATCAGGTAACTTTATAGATTTAATGGGAAAAATGGAGCGCAAAGAATTGGTCATGATACTCGGATTGCCTGGAGCAGGTAAATCTTTTTTTGCACGAGCCCTGGCCGAAAAGCTTCAAGGGATTCATCTAAACAGTGATATAGTACGTAAAGAGCTATTGGAGCAACCTACTTATTCAGAAAATGAAAAGGCGAGGGTTTACCAGGAATTATTTGACCGCGTGCGGAAATCTCTGGAGAAAGGAGAATTGGTTATTGTGGATGCGACCTTTTCAAAATTTGATCATCGCCTTCCTTATTATAATCTGATCCGTAAGTTGAAGGGGAAGCTGAGCCTAATACAAATCGTCGCTGATGAGAGCGTGATCCGGGAAAGATTAAGTAAGAAAAGACCGGATAGTGATGCGGACTACAAAGTATATCAAAAAATAAAGGATCAATATGATGAGATCACCTTACCCTATCTTATGTTGAGTTCAACCAGTCTGAATATTGATGAAATGCTGAAAGAGGCTGTCCGGTATTTGGAAATAAATGAGCTTTTTGATGAATGACCTAAGAATAGATGAGATCCTGGTACCTGGTTACGATATTGCCGGAGAAAAAATTGAACAGGTAATAGAAACCCATATCTCCTGGGTTTTACTCTGCCGTAATTTCGTCTATAAGGTCAAGAAGCCGGTCAAATTGAGTTTCGTGGACTTTTCGACCCTTGCCCTCAGGAAGAAGTTTTGTGAACGGGAGATTGACCTGAACCGGAGATTGGCAGCGAGCATGTATCTGAAAGTTGTATCGATCAACCGGGGAGCGGATGATCCTCTCGTTTTGGCTGGAGATGGAGAGGTCATTGAATACGCTGTCAAGATGAAACGCATCGACAATGATTTCGAAATGCGCAAAATGTTAAAGAAAGGTAAGGTAAATGAGGCATCCCTCATTGATCTTGCCAAACAGGTTGCACATTTTCATGCAAGTATCGAACAGATCAGGGGAGTGGCTACAACGGAGGACCTTCTTGGCGATTTTAGTGATATTTTGCAGATTCAGGATTTTACCATCAAAAGGCTGGGCTCTGAATTTGGCGACAAACTGGAAGGGTTGGTAAAAGAGGCAACGGATTTCCTGGAAGGTAATGCTTCGGCGATCGCAAACCGGTCACGCTCCGGTATGATCAGGGATTGTCACGGCGATCTCCATTCCGGGAATATTTTTCTTACTGATCCACCCATTATTTTCGACTGCATTGAATTTAATGATCATTTTCGTCAGATTGACATTCTCAATGAAGTAGCTTTTTTCTGTATGGACCTTGAGTTTTATCAACGACAGGATCTGGCCAAAATATTCATGAATGCATATATTGATGAAATGCAAATTCGGTTTGGTGCGTTTGAGCAGAGGCTTTTTCTATTTTATAAATTTTATCGCGCAAATGTAAAGACCAAGGTAAATGCAATAAAGAGCATGCAGGAACAGAAGAGACATGACAAAAAGGACCGGGGTTCACTGTTCGAAGATTACTTTAAACTAATGGTTGATTATGGAAATCAATTAAGGCCCGGGGCCCGATGATCAAATCTATAATTTCCAGGAACATCTGCACTCCGGTATTAATTAGATCATCCGGAAAATCATAGTCCCGGTGATGCAGGGGAGGATGATCCGGTCCGGCACCCAGGCCAAACATGGCTCCTGGATAGTTTTGGGTAAACAGTCCAAAATCTTCTCCGAATTTAAAGGGAGACCCCATTGAATGATATTCTAATTTTGATTTTGCGGTAGCTTCCCGGATTACCCTTACTGCATCTGCATCATTCTGCGTAGAGGCAAATCGCTCGAGAAATTCAATCGATATTTTGAGTTTATTTTTCTTTTCAATGTCCCGGATATTGGAGATGAATTCAGAAATTAGTTTATCCAGGTTTTCCGAGGTCCAGGCCCTTAGAGTAAAATGCATCTCGCCATCCCCGGCAGACATTCCATAAGCTGGCTGCCCCATGCGGTAGTACACAGGAGTGATCAGTTGAAAATTTATATGTTCCGGTTGGTTGTAAGTTAGTGCATCGGCAATTTTCGAGATTTCTGACATACAGAGTGATGGATTTTTTCCTTTTTCCGGCTCGGACGCATGCGAGGCAACTCCCTGAATTTTGAGAATCATGCTACAAACTGCAGCAGTGAATGTCCCTTCTTTACATAGGATTATATCTTTCTTATAGCCTGGCAAATTGTGCAGGGCAAATACATAATCGGGTTTAATGGCCTTGAATTTCGGATCGGCAAGAACCCTTTGTGCTCCTTCTCCCGTCTCTTCAGCCGGTTGAAAGAGCAGGACAATCTTACCCTGGCCATAGGAAGTTTGGGATAGCTTCTGAGCCAGTCCAGCCAAAATCGTCATATGGCCGTCATGTCCGCATTTGTGAGATCTTCCCGCATTTTGTGATTTATATTTTAAAGAAAGGTGCGCTTCATCAATCGGCAAGGCGTCTATTTCGCAACGAAATAAAAGCGTAGGGCCATCATTGCCAAAAATATAGCTTGCTGCAATACCCTGTCCTCCCAGATTTTCAATAATTTCCGCTGGTTGTTGATTTTTGAGAAACTGCAGTAGAACGGAAGCGGTGGCACTCTCATGTCCTGACAGTTCTGCACATTGGTGCAAAGAGTGTCGCAGGTATTCTAAATCGGATTCAATATGCATCTCATAAAGATAATAGGAATCACCACTGATTTGATGACCATTGATCTTGGCGATACAGCGGCTGATCATCGGGCGAAGAGCAGGGTATTTCCTAATTTAGTCCAAAATTTATGAAATGCCCGTTTTGAAACAAGATCATGGGATGAGTGAAGAGGTTAGACCTGGTTTGACCCGACGAATCATCTATACCGGAAATCTGATGACCGCGGTACTCGACTTTACCGACGGACCCTGGGAAGATGCGGAACCACCGCACAGTCATCCACACCTGCAAACTTCATATGTTGCCGCTGGAGAGATCATTTTCTACTGCGAAGGTGAGCCTGAGCAGCACTTGAAAGCAGGAGACATGTTTGCCGCACCATCCGGAAAGAAACACACCATAAAATTGCTGAGCAAGACCGCACGTCTGGTGGACAGTTTCAATCCATTACGGGAGGAGTTTATTCCTTAACCTTTAACTCTGGATATATGCCGAATACATCCAGACCAGTTTTTCCTGCTCCCGGATGTAATCACTCATTAATGCATTAGTGCCCTCGTCATCGGCATCAGCCGAGAGACTTAAAAGTTCTCTTTGTTTGATCAGAATCTTTTCAAAAGAATCAAGGATCAATTCGACCGAAGGAATGGCTTCGGTGACATTTTTAGCACTTTTTATTGCCGTATCCTTGAGATAATCTTCAAAAGTATGGGTTGGGATTCCACCCAGGGTAAGAATACGCTCTGCAATCTCGTCGATCTTGATGATCAGATCATTATAAAGCTCTTCGAACTTTAGATGCAGTTCGAAGAATTTCTCTCCTTTGATGTTCCAGTGCAGTCCCCGGGTATTTTGGTAAAAGACCATATAATCTGCCAGAAGAAAATTAAGCTTTTCGGATAATTTCTTTGACTTCTTTTTATCTAAACCAATTGCATTCATAACATCCAATTTTATGCTATAAAAATACAACAAGTGAAAAGATCAATATGTGATATTTATCACTTCAGCGGATGACCAGATAGGTAATTACCAACCAGGCTAAACCTTTGATTAGGAAGAAAAGAAATCCGGCCAAACCCAGTTTTTTTACCCACGTGCTACTGGTTGTTCCGGATGCGGAGGTGGTTTCATTATTCATTTTTTTTGTATTGATACCCAGTGTGTATCCAAAAATATGCCATCCTTGAAATTTGCTTGTTAATAATCGTGGATGCCTGATCAATGGATCCAAAGAACAGCTTTTGTCATGGAGCTTCAGATCGAGCAAACTTATCCCGGATGGGCAGCTATATCAAGATTTGTGAGAAGACTTCAGGACGCTCATGTTTTTTCTGTACATTACTGCTATCAAAGAGCTACTTGTGAGAAGCCAGCCTACTATACGCTACATTTTTTTGCTTGGTTGCTTTTTCTATTGCATTCATTGTCAGACTCCCGGTCGCAGTGAGGAGGTTCTGCAAAGGGATGATCCGGGTTTCTTTGGCTCGATCTTTTCGGAAAAGATGCTCGATTTTGATCTTACTTTCGATTGGGATTCATTAACGGGACATCTAGAATCTGAAGAAAAGGTTCCGGCCATTCTGCATATTGGCGATTATATCTTCGATTCCATCGAGATATCGGGCAGGGGAGTGACCAGGAAAAAAATCTGTGAATTTCCACCCTTGCACCTGAATTTTTCTTCGAAAATTAGAGATAAATACCATTGGGGTAAATACAAGAAATATAAATTGGTGACCCATTGTAATGCTGAGAACGATCCTGGCGACCTGGTGTTGAGGGAATTCCTGGTCTATAGACTTTACAATATTCTCACCCCGTTTAGCTTGCGGGTACAATTATGCCAGGTTATGTATAAAACCGGCCGGCCGGAAATTAAACACTATGCCTTTATTATTGAAGATGATGATGAAATGGCCGATCGACTACAGAGTGAAATACTTAAGGAGAAAGATGGGGCCGTAAAACAAATAGATAAAAGGGAATATCAAAAATTGGTGATGTTTCAGTACATGATCGGTAACACCGATTGGAACTTAAGTCAAAGGCATAATATTAAATTCCTTACCCGTGCCGATAATTTATTTGCCATCCCTGTTCCCTACGATTTTGACTATTCCGGAATCGTGAATGCTCCATATGCTACCCCATATCCTTCCTTACCAATTAAAAATGTCAGAGAGCGATTGTGGCAATACCGGGGAAGAGAAGATGACGATTTTTCAGAAATAGAACAGATATTCAGAGATAATAAAACTGCCTTTATTTCACAGATTGATTCACTTGATGCCTTATCGGAGGAAATGAGAAAAGAAATGATTAATTATCTACTTTCTTTTTATGAGGAATTGGAAGCCCGGGACCTGCACTCAAAAAATTGAAAGACCACCGAGAGGATGGAATTAATGATTCCAGGCATCCACTATAGAATCAAGGTTGATATGCGCTTCATTCAAAACCCTGTTTTCTGATAATGCTATATTTTCTTCCGGTGTGTTGTTATATCTAACCGGAGGAATACTGTCCGGGCATATCAAAAGGTTTTCAGAGACTAAATTTTTCCCGGCCCGGTGAAAACGCAGCGGGGACCTGGCAATATGATAAATCAGATTATTCCCGATCTTGATCGCTGTGCTGCCTTCATCGATAAACATGCCATTGCTTTCTGCTCTCCCCGCATTGATTTTGACATCATGGATGTGATTTCCAATTATCTCACTGCCCGGTTGACGCCCCAGCATATAAATGCCTCCACCGTCGCTCAGTATCTGCATGATATCGTGAATGTGATTGCCCGAAATAATATTTGCTTCAGCTGGAGTCGGATCCGGATTCCACATCCAACCTACTGAAACACCACTGTATGGTACGGCGTAAATATGATTGTTGGAGATCGTCGAATTAGCCGTCAGTCCACACCAGATTGCAACCGCCCCATAGAACTGTCTGCCAATGGAGGTGATGGTGCAATGGTCGATTTTATTACCACTGGCCACTTGCTCCGGTACAATTTTCCACCACGCCTCTTCATCGACTTTCCGGTGTTGTCCTTCACCGATCATGATTCCATTTCCGGAAATGTCAGCAAGGTGTGACCGGGAAATCTGGCAATCCCTGGTTGCGGTGCCGAGATGTATAGCAGAACCACCCAAATGCTGAAAGGAACAATCCTCAAAGACGATGTTTTCACACCACATGGTATGGATCGCAGCAGCAACCGTAGACCAGCCACCGGTACTATCCGGAAGATCGTGATGGCATGCCTGGATCCCCGCATATCGGTCATGGGGGAGTGTCCATGCACAATGACTGAATTGCAATCCTCTGAAGATAAGATTGCCAACCGGATCGTCTTTCTGACCCGATAGCACCATGAGTTGATCCTGAACGGGAATGACGATCCTTTGGTCCTGTGGTGATGTGTTGGGAGGCAGTTTAAGAAATAATTCCCTCGTTCCTTTTTCAAAATACCACTCATAGGCTGAATTGAGGAAGGCCAGATCATTTTCCAGAAAATAACGTGGATTTTTCTCCCAGTGATCGAGGTTGAAGAAAGGCAGTGACTTAGCACCAATGGAATCGGTAGCGAAAATTTGATGGCCTGAAAAATCAATTTCCTTAATCCCAGTACGGGTGATGGACCAGTCATGCAAGAGGATGAGTTCCACATCGACTGGGTTTTCTGGTCTGGGGAAATCTTCCGGCGAAAAGTAAAAATTTGTTCGGCGATCATGTCCAGCCTGCACGATCCTGAGATAGGAGGTATCGGGAAAGCGAGCCCGGACCGCTCTGGTTTCATTAATAAACAGTTCGCGAAAAGCATCCGGATACCGGGGATCAGCCGGGACGACAGTATGCCAAAGTTGGTGTTCTTCATCCCATTCCCAATTTTTAATCTCTATCCCACCGGAGATGATGACTGAATCCGGACTGGTTGCCTGATAAATCACTTTGTTTAAAGAGGCCCCGGAATCGTTATGGGTAAAGACAACTGGTTTCTGCAGATAATAGGTGCCTGGCAGCAGGTTGACGGTAATATCGGTGATCCCTTCTTTAGCAGTGATTTCGCGAACCTTGCTTTGTGCCTTCTCAAACGTGGCAAAAGGCATTTCCCGGGTGCCGGAGTGCTCATCATTTCCGTTTGGGCTCAGAAAAAAGACATGAGGCTGAGAACAGGAAATCAGAGACATTCCAAGAATCGCCAGAATAGTAAGCCTGCTGCAACCCATATGAAATCTGGCTTACCTGAATTTCAGTTCTCCAAAAAAATCCGGCAGGTGGAAATTTGGCCGGGGAAAATCAACTTTGGACCAGGTTAGCCAATGGGGGTGGGAGGTATCATCGGCACATTTGTAGAGATTCGCCCTCCATATGGTTCCGGATTGAGGAACTTCCAGATCATGGTACTTTTTGAGGATAGAAAAGGGTATCCGATATTCAACGGTCCAGGTCGTCGGCTCGGTAATTTCCTCTTCGATCCGGTCAGGCAGACTATGAGCAACCATGATCTGGTCTATGTCTTCCGGGCTGATATGCTTACTATCCTTACGGGGTTTAAGCTGATGGTGAAATAACATTTTTCCACCGCAATTCATTTCCAGATTAAAATATCCATTATCCGAATGCGTCTCTGGGCTAAAGAAAAATTCTACGCAGCTGTCCTTGAATACACCGTCCTGGTGCTTCTGGGCCACGGCTCGCACATATTGGTCATTGACCTTAAAAATGACATAAATTGCCTCCTTATCATAAGCCAATTTACTTTCTACATGAGGAAAATGTTCTGGTTTTTCTCCCATATAATTATTGATGGTCAACGCAGGAATGCGTTGCCACACCTCCTTGTCCCAGTTGGCATCAATTGTAATGGAATCATCGAGTTTGGTTACTTCATACATAGATTTGCTAGATTGAAAGATTCCGGTCAATCCGGTTAAGATCGCAATTAAAAATAAGGTTTTCATAGGCCTGTAAGAATTGGATATTTTCCCTAAAAATAGATAATCTGCTTAAGGTCAAACAAATTTAGGAAAGGAAATATCTCCACCTGAGATGCGATTAGATTTTAGCGGCTAAAATAAAGTTGATCAGGTGATAAATACTACCTTCGCCGCTTCATTGATCTATTTCAGCGTGAAGAAGTTGACCCGTGAAGACTGGCTTATTGCAGGAGCATTCTTGACTATTTATGTGGTTTGGGGAGCTACCTATCTTTTCGTTTCGTTTGCGGTACGGCAATTGTCGCCTTTTTACCTTTCCAGTATCCGTTTCCTCCTTGCGGCAATCATCTTGTTTCTGATCGGAATAATTCTGGGAAAAGTACAGAAGCCCAGTCGCAAGCAGGCGGCTAATGCGTTGGGAGTAGGGGTTTTTTTCCTGGGGGTAGGTGCTACTGGAGTCGCCTGGGCCTTGAAAACGGTTGATTCCGGTTTTGCGGCCCTGCTGATTTCGGCTGAACCACTCATGGTAGTTTTTATGTTGTGGGCCGTAAACCGTAAGCCCCCTTCCGTGCTGTCATTTTTTGGTATCGCATTGGGCATGTTGGGCATCTATCTTCTGGTGAGCCAAAGACAGATAGTGGTCAGTACGGATCATTGGTGGGGAGTTTTAGCCATCATCATCTCCATGATTTGCTGGGGAGCAGGTTCGATCTTTATCAGTCGCTCTGATATGCCTAAAAGTCCTTTTGTAAATAATTCTTTACAGATGTTGTCCGGCTGTGTTTTCGCTTTCCTGGTTAGTTATTTTACAGAACCGGCACAAGTCTCGGTGTCCGCGTGGAGTGCCATGACTATTTATTCTGTGCTTTTTTTGGTGTTGCTGGGTAGTGCACTGGCTTTTTCTGCATTCAACTACCTTCTCACCAAAGTCTCGCCGGAAAAGGTTGCTACGGGGACGTATGTTAATCCCGTAGTGGCGTTGATATTGGGCTGGTTGTTTAATGGAGAAGTCATCCCACTGCAGTCTATTCTTGCCGCATCCATCATGCTAACAGGGGTATATTTCATAAATACCGCTAAGAAACGGAAGTTGATTCCGCGTAGAATGCGATCTAAAGTCTGATTATTCTCCACCGATTTTCCTATACCGTACTTGAGCATCCGAATGAGGTTCAACAATTCTCCCAAAGATTTTCTCAGAACAAATGAAAAAATAGTGGTGATTAGCCTTTATTATAAATGACATATTATCAATGATATATTCGACATCAAACGACAACAAACGTTTTTATCTGCTTACAAACGAAAGTAAATAGTTAATAACCGACTAAAGATTTTTCCTGACCACATCTTTGTTTCGTCATCAGAAAATCGATGGCATGTACAATAAAGATTTTTTAACCTAAAATTTATATCATGAAAAATTTAGTTAACAGAGTTCAATTAATTGGTCATTTAGGTAAGGATGCAGAAGCAATTGATGTGGGTAATGGCAAACGCCTGGCAAAGGTTACTTTGGCTACCAACAACACGTACTATGGAAAGGACGGTAATAAAATTGAAAATACAGATTGGCATAACCTGGTCGCCTGGGGAAAGACGGCCGAGTTAATGACTTCCCTGGGTACAAAGGGATCAAAGATGGCCGTGAGCGGAAAAATCAGTACCCGGCATTATGAAGACAAGGAGGGGGTGAAAAAGTACATCACAGAAATTATTGTCGATGAATTTATGATGGTGGGAGAAAAAATACAGAAGCCATTCTGATATTCATCAACCCTTCTGACGCCCCTGCAAAAGAAGTTAGAGGTGATGCAAATACCAACGGCATCACCTCTATTGGTATGCAGTTGGGTAGTGATAAACCGCTCTGCTAAAGTCATTGGGTTTAGGTCTAGAGCAGTTCTTTAAGCCGGGGGTTTAACCTGTTTCCTGTACCAGGTTCCCGCCACACGGTGGTCATCAACCTCTTGTTTCGTATAAGTCAAAGTGCAGCTACGCCGAAATTTTTCGTCAGGACCTGGCACATAATGTAGGCAGAGAAGAGTTCTGTCGTGGCTCTGCATTGTAGTCATGATGAAAAAGACAATTTAATCGGTGTAGTAATTTATTGGGCGAAACACCACTCGAGAAAAAATTCCGTTTCGATCAAGCTTAGCCAATTGGGAAAGATACAGTCACTTCATTTAAATTTTATATTAGCCCTAAATCATTTTTGATCAACAATTAATCGACGTTATGAAGTGGTATATGGTCTCATTCTTTTTCCTGGTATCTCTTTGCTTTTCTAGTGCAAATCCCTATGCAGTTACTTCTCCGGATGGATCCATTACGGTGTGGGTGAAGCTGACCGACCGGATTTATTACAATGTTGAAGTTGACGGTAATGAAGTAATGTGGTTTTCACCTCTTTCGATGACGACAAACAGAGGGAGGTTGGGAGATAAGCCCAAATTAGTGAGTGACAAAACAATTTCAATTAATGAAGTCATTGAAACAGTTTGGGGTAATCGCAGTCAGGTTGTTGATTCCTATAATCAACTGGAGCTGAATTTCGAAGGCGGATACAAAGTATTTTTTCGCATCTATAATGATGGTTTAGCCTATCGATTTGAGACCGATTTCACTGGTGAACTCCTTGTAATCGACGAGGAGATCGAATATCGATTCTGGCAAAACCATGCAATGATTAACCACGTGGTCGATTCCTACACCACTTCTTATGAGACAACGTATACCAGGCAACACATTAGCGATATTGGGACCGACAACCTCGTAAGTCTTCCTTCGGTCATCGATCAGGGGTCAATTAAACTTGCCATCGTTGAATCCGATGTATTTGAATATCCGGGATTTTATTTGACTAAAAAAGGAAATCATGGCCGGTATTATGTTGATGGCAGTTTACCAAAGTATCCGACCAGGTGGGAACCGGGTGGGCATGGACTATTTAATTTGGTCGTCCAGGAACGCGCCGATTTTATTGCTAAAACGAAAGGACAAAGAAAATTCCCGTGGAGAGCGATGGTCATAGCCAGAGAGGACACCGAATTAGTGGATAATGACCTGGTATACAAGTTAGCTCGTCCTGCCCAGATAGAAGCAGATTGGATCAGACCAGGCAAGGTAGCCTGGGACTGGTGGAACGCTTTAAATCTGGAAGGGGTGAATTTCCAAACCGGGATAAATAATCAGACCTACGAATACTTTATAGATTTTGCTGCCGAAAACGGAATTGAGTACATCATCATGGATGAAGGTTGGTCGGATCAATTTGATGTTTTATTGCCTACGCCCCTGGTTGATATGGAACATCTGACGAGCTACGCCCGTGAAAAGGGAGTCAAGATAATTTTATGGGCTGTCTGGCATACGATTGACCGGCAGTATAAAGAAGCATTTGAATTATTTAATCGCTGGGGAATTGCCGGGGTGAAAGTGGATTTTATCGACCGGGACGATCAATTGGGCATTGAATTCTACGAGCGGTTGGTCAAAGAAGCGGCAAAATACCACTTATTAGTTGACTACCATGGTTGTAGCAAACCGACCGGCTTGCACCGAACCTATCCAAATCTCATCAACTATGAGTCCGTGCGTGGTAATGAATATAACAAATTTGCTACAGGAGAAACGCCTGGACATAATGTCGATATTGCCTTTACCCGGATGATTGCCGGTCCTTTGGATTATACTCCGGGAGCCATGACCAATTCGGTGCAAAATGATTTTCATCAAAGTTTCGAAAATCCGATGAGTTACGGTACCCGCTGCCATCAATTGGGAATGTATGTGGTCTATTATGCACCACTGCAAATGCTCTGCGATGCTCCCACTGCATATGAACAGTATCCGGATATTTTAAACTTCCTGGCTGAAGTACCCACTATCTGGGATGAAACCAAAGTGTTGGCCGGGAAACTGGGAGAATATATTGTTGTGGCCCGAAAAAATGGCGATGACTGGTATATCGGTGGGATGACCAACTGGGATGAACGAGAGGTACAGATAGATTTTTCTGAGATCGTTTCAGGACCACACCTGGCTACCATATTTGTGGATGGAATTAATGCAAACCGTATCGCGGAGGATTATCGTTCCGAAAACCGCACCGTAAGCGATTCTGAGATACTCAGGATCACGATGAAAAAGGGTGGGGGATTTGCTATTCGACTTAGGCCTGAAAAATAGGGATGCCGGATGCCTGATAACAGGCGAAGGCTTAGGCTAAGGCTGAGCAGATGCGTTGGTACCTCTGGCACTTTTGGTACTGTTGGTACTTTTATTAAAAAGACGGAAGTCGGTAGACGGAAAGCAAAGAGGTTGGGGCATAGTGCATAGGGCGAGCGTATCGAGAGACCGGAGCGATACCAGATGCTGGATGCCCGATGAGTGGAAGGAGAAGGCTTAGGCTAAGGCTGAGCAGATGCGGTGGTACCCCTGGTACTTGTGGTACAATTGGTACTTTTGCGAAAAAGACGGAAATCGGAAGACGGAAAGCAAAGAGGTTGGGCATAGTGCATAGGCGAGCGTATCGAGAGACCGGAGCGAGACCAGATGCTGGATGCCCGATGAGTGGAAGGAGAAGGCTTAGGCTAAGGCTGAGCAGATGCGGTGGTACCTCTGGTACTTGTGGTACAATTGGTACTTTTGCGAAAAAGACGGAAGTCGGAAGTTGACTGTGCCTGGCCCGGTGCCCGATGTCCCGTAACAGGCGAAGGCTTAGGCTAAGGCTGAGCAGATGCGATGGTACCCCTGGTACTTCTGGTACTATTGGTACTTTTATTAAAAAGGCCAAAATAACGCTACACCATCACCTTTTCTCCGGTAGAGGCAGCTTTATAGATGGCTTCGATCACCTTCATATCATTTAGTCCTTCCATGCCATTGGCAACTACCGGTGTATTATCCATTATATTCCGGGCAAAGGCATCCATCTGAACAGCCTGATGATTTGTATGCGGGATTTCAACCTCTTCACCTTTTACCGTCAATTTTAAAGGGCCATAGCCGAAGGCTGGTTCCAGCTTAAAGCTAGCCTCATCCGCATGAACCGTCAGGCTGCCTGCCCGGGCAGAGTAGCTTGTCATACAGTTAGCGATGATACCATTCTCAAAGTGCATCTGCCAGTACAATGTTTCTTCGATGTCGGTAAATTTTTCAGTACGTGTGTTAAAGGATTGAGCGGTAATGGCCAGCGGTTCTGAACCCATAGCATGTCGGACTCCATGGACGGAATAGACACCCATATCCATCAATGGACCCCCACCGGCCAGTTCATGGTGAAAACGCCAATTGTCCCAACTGTCTCTTGCATAAAAGGCGTTGCTGCTTTCAATGGCACGGATAGACCCATGTACTTTTTCATCACAGAGCCGTTCCATTTCCTGGTTGTTGGGCTCATAAAGCAGTCGATATCCGATCTGGAGCTTAACTCCGGCCGCATTGCAGGCATCGATCATCTCCTGGCATTCCCGCACTGAATTGGCCATTGGCTTTTCACAGATGACATGCTTGCCCGCTTTAGCGCCCCGGATGGTATATTCTGCATGCATACCGTTGGGGAGTACAATATAAACTACATCAATATCGGGATTGTCTTTTATCGAGTCGTAATTTTCATAATTGTAGATACTTTCGGGTTTGATCCCATATTTCTCTG
>JAGQWZ010000653.1 GCA_020436835.1 Saprospiraceae bacterium
GACGGCGAATGTCCTTCGACATGCTCAAGATTCGCCGCTCTGCTTGGTCATCAATACTTGATTTCACAACATATGAATTTCATTAACTTAACGACATTGATTCCCAATTCGTCATTCGTAATTCGTCATTCGTAATTCGTCATTCGTATTCATCCTTTCATGGCCACCACGGGGTTAATTCGGGCTGCTTTTAGAGCGGGCAATAAACCGGCTAATGCACCACTTATGACTAAAATCAGCATTGCCAGAACGACCACACCAAAATTCACCTGGGGATCACGAAAAAATTCGGCTTCCACATTGTATTTCTGCATTAGAGCATTAATTCCGTACACAATTCCAAAACCCACCAGAAGACCAATATATCCGGCGATTGCCGTAATAAAAATAGACTCCTGTAAAATCATGGAAACGATCGACCAGGGGGTTGCTCCCATCGCCTTTCGAATTCCGATTTCTCTGGTCCGGTCTTTCACAATAATCAGCATGATATTGCTCACACCAATGACTCCGGCGATAATGCTCCCTATCCCCACGAACCAGATAAACCCTTTGATAAACCCAATGACCGTTCTAAATTCCCGGTAATTTTCCAGGTCATTATTTATATAAATTGCCTGTTCGTCCTTAATATCAAACTTGTGGTGATCAGCCAGTAACTGCCGTACACTTCCTTCGATCACCTTCGATTCTTCAAATGTGGCATCACCAACCGTCATCATCAATTGGTGAATCCGGTCACTACCAGTAAATATCTTCTGACAGGTGGAAATTGGCACGTAAACGATTCGCGTTTCATTCTCTCTCTGATCGGTGTATTCACCCACTACCGTATATTGAATACCACCGATGGTCACCGGTTCGCCGATGATAGAAGCGGAAGTGTCTGGAAAAAGAGCATTTTTGACAACGTCACCAATTAGACACACTTTCCGGGCTTCATCTATATCTCTTTGGTTTATGTATCTACCCCGCACCATCATGGTGTTTTCCAGGACCTGATGATCGGGATGAACACCAATTACCCGGTATGAAAGACTCTTTCCTTTGTACCCGATAATTACATCGCCGGATAAGTAATACCGGGCAGTCAGATGATCCACCTCCTCGATCTCATTGTCTACCCGTTCATAGTCCTCATTGTCGAACTGAATCGACCGTCCTACCGGCAGACCTTTGTAAGGCATAGATGTCCTCCCCCGAAATATCCAAATACTATTCACTGCATCATCCTGAAAATTATATTCAGCACTATTTTCAAGACCGCTACCGGCGCCCACCAGAATGATCAACATCAAGATACCCCAGAAAACACTGAGCGCAGTCAGAAACGTCCGCAATTTATGCCGGCGTATCGAGGAGAATATTTCCAACCATTTATCTACGTCAAACATCTTGATCTTCAATTTTGCCGTCCCTGATCCGGATAATGCGCTCGGTCATATCCGCAATGTCGTTTTCATGCGTCACGATGACGACGGTGATACCTTCTCCATTGACCTTTTGAAAAATCTCCATCACTTCATACGAAGTTTTAGAATCAAGGGCACCGGTGGGCTCGTCGGCGAGGATGATCCGTGGTTGATTAGCCAGGGAGCGGGCAATGGCCACTCGTTGCTGCTGTCCCCCTGAGAGCTGGTTAGGAAGGTGCTCTGCCCAGGGTTTGAGACCCACTTTCTCCAGATATTCCATAGCGATCTCTTGTCTCTCTTTGCGGGGAACTTTACGGTAGTAAAGAGGCAGGGCCACATTTTCCCAGGCGGTTTTGAAATTGAGGAGGTTAAAAGATTGAAAAACGAAACCGATGAGCTCGTTCCGGTAATAGGCAGCTTGCCTTTCATTTATTGTCTTGATGAGTTTACTATCAAGGAAATACTCGCCTTCATCATAGCTATCGAGTATGCCAAGAATGTTGAGCAGCGTACTTTTGCCGGAGCCGGAGGAACCCATGATCGAGACCAATTCTCCCTTCCGAATTTCAAGATTGACCCCTTTGAGAACTTGTAACCGGGTAGAACCGGTGTCATAAGCTTTAAACAAATTATTTACCTGAATCATCTTTTGATCAATACAAAACAAATATACCTCCTGGACTCTCAAATAAGTCCCAAAATAGACTAATGCTGGTCACCGATATACTAAAAAGAAAACCATGCATCCAGGCTAGAACCGTTTTTTCTAATTATAAGTTTTGACGATTAAAACCTCAAAAAGTTGCAAATTCGGGCATCGTTAACCAATCCAATGCATGACTCATGGAAGTAAACCTGATGAGTGACACCGTAACCAGGCCGACTGCGGAAATGTTGGAAGCTATGATGACGGCACCGGTAGGTGACGATGTCTTCGGTGAGGATCCAACTATCAATGCTTTGCAGGAAAAGGTATCCAGGCTTTTTGGGCATGAGGCAGCCCTTTTCTGTCCGTCCGGTACGATGACCAATCAGATTGCACTCCAGGTCCACCTCCATGCGCTTGAGGAAGTGATTTGTGAAGAAAATGCCCACATTTATCAGTTTGAAACGGGAGGTTATGCGCATAATGCCCGCTGTGCGGTATCCCTAATTAAGGGAAGCTACGGAAAAATGACGGCCAGACAGGTTGAAGATGCGATCAAAATGCCACATGATTGGCTGCCGAAAACCCGGTTGGTGTCCATAGAAAATAGCTGTAATAAGGGAGGGGGTACCTACTACACATTGCCGGAAGCCACTGATATTAAAGAGGTTTGTCATAAACACCAGTTGCGTTTTCACCTGGATGGTGCCCGGCTCTTCAATGTTCTGGTAGAAACCGGTGATCAAACCAGTGAATGGGGATCTCTCTTTGATACCGTGTCGATATGTCTCTCTAAGGGATTGGGAGCTCCGGTGGGCTCGCTGCTCATCGGTTCGAAAGCCCTGATCGACCAGGCCCGCCGCTTTCGCAAGGTGATGGGAGGAGGGATGAGACAAGCCGGTATTCTCGCCGCTGCGGGTATTTACGCGCTAGATCACCACGTTGAGCGCTTAAAGGAAGATAATGACCGGGCCAAAGAGATCGGTAAGGTCCTAAATGAAAAAGGATTTGTTGAAAACGTGCGACCGGTGCAGACCAATATTGTAATTGCAGACCTGGTTGAAAGTCTAACTGCCGCCGAATACATCCGTCAATTGAACGAAAGGGAGATCCGGGCTGTCGCGATGGGAAGTCATGCGGTACGTTTTGTGACCCATCTTAATATCACAGACGAAATGATGGAGTATGCATTAGAGGTAATACGAAAAATGTAGCCATCCGGCTATTTCAATTGTTTAGCTCCCTCCGAAACGCATAAAAATACTCACCTTCAAATTGAGGATAGAATCCTCCCAGTTCAACAATATCGGCGTCGACATCCTTGATGGATTTCAGTGCTTCCTCGACATTGCTGACTGCTTCACCGTTGACTGAGGTAATGATAAAATCGAGCTCCATGTTGGTATCCTCAATTTTACTATCCCGGTAGATACTATTCACTTTGGCTCCGGCTTTACCAAACTTGGTGATCTCTGTTTCATTGAGATCTTTGAGTTCAAAGCCAATCTCCACCATCATCGGGTCCAGTTTACGGATGATCTTCTGCTGCAAAACTACGGTAGAGGCGTGTTTAACCCCATCCCGGAGATATTCGATATTCAGTTCATCACCGGGCCGGTTTCGGGCGATCATTTCCTGCAATTCCGGAAAGGTTCGCGTCTCCGCGCCATCGAGGCTGATGATGACGTCTCCGCTTTGTAGTCCGGCTTCCCGGGCGGCACTATTGGGATTCACGTAGTCCACATAGACTCCGTTTACTTCTGCCAGGCCCAGTTTCTTGGCCAGCTCATCGGTCATATTCTTGATACTGACTCCAAGCAAACCACGTCTGATCTCTCCGAATTCACGCAAATCGCTGATCACTTTGAGCGCCAGATTAGATGGAATGGCAAAGGAGTAACCCTCATATTTTCCGGACTGGGTGATAATCGCCGCATTAATACCAATGAGTTCACCGCGGATATTGACCAGCGCACCTCCGCTGTTCCCCTGATTGACCACGGCATCGGTCTGGATAAATGATTCTACACTGGATTCATTTTCCAGGATACTGATATTTCTTCCCTTGGCACTGACAATTCCTGCGGTTACCGTTGACTCCAGCCGGAATGGATTTCCGATAGCGATCACCCATTCACCTATTTGCAACGAATCTGAATTGCCGAATTCGACAAAAGGTAAGTCCGTGGCTTCAATCTTCAGCAGGGCAATGTCGGTAGAAGGATCGCTTCCAATCAATTCTGCCTGATATTCCCGCTTATCATCCAGGGTCAGATGTATTTCAGAACCATCATTGACCACATGGTGATTGGTTACTACATAACCATCAGAAGAAACAATCACTCCACTGCCGGAAGAAGCTGTGTACTTATAGTTCCAGTATCCTTTCTTATTTGCATGCAAGGTTCTGATAAAAACGACTGCCGGTGTAGCATGCCCTGCCGCCCGGACAAAATCCGTGGGAGCTGAAGGTACCGGGGCAGACACAGGAGGCGACGTAAAATCCTCACTCCTGTCAATCGTGCTGGTCCGCTCCACTCTCACCGGCTCCCGGATGATGATCTTCTCCGGCTCTTCAAAATATTTAAAGAGGCCCACCGTGAGTAAAGAACTGAGAAGAGAAACAAAAACCAGGAGAGTGACATTCTTCATTTAGCTAGCTTTTTGTGTGCGGCCCGATTAATATAACAGGATTATGGTAATCATTGGGACTTAACTGGTTATTTAACGCAAAAATAACGACCAAAATATACAGACCCTAGAGCAATGACAATGCCAGAGTAAGTTAAGTAATGTAATTCCAACAACCGGATAACTCAATGGGTTGTTAATCAAAATGATAAAAGTACCTTTGCAATGATGTTAAATGAGAAAATATATGGCCCGGTTTAAAGTCATTCCCGAACAAAAAGATGAATATCTGGGTAACATCTGGGGATGGAAAACCTCCTTTATGGGTCTAGGCTTAATCGTGATTATGCTGGGCCTGATGTGGTTCCGATCCTGCCAGATCGCAGAAAATCAGATTAAGGAACCCACAGAACAAATAGAGGGAGAACGCATATGAATATTCCTTTCTTTAAATACCAGGGAACAGGGAATGATTTTGTCATCATTGATCAGTTCAATACCCAGTATCTGAGTTTGAGCGACACGGACAAGATCAGGCACCTGTGTGACCGTAAATTCGGCATCGGAGCCGATGGTCTCATGCTTCTGGAGCGTTCGGATATCGCCAAATTCAAAATGGTCTATTTTAACGCAGATGGACAGCTAGGCTCCCTTTGTGGTAATGGCTCACGTTGTGCGGTTGCCTGCATGCACCGACTGGGCCGGTATGAAAAAGAAGGTACTTTTGATGCATCGGATGGGATTCACGAAGCCATTGTCCAGGCACCCAATTGGATTGACCTGCGAATGAAGGATCTGGATTCGATTGAAGAGGGACGGGGATTTTACCTTCTCGATACGGGTTCTCCTCATTACGTGACCTTTGTCGAAGATTTGTCAGACCTCGATATCGTCCAATCGGGAAGAGTCATTCGCTATTCAAACCGATTTCGTGAGGAAGGTGTCAATGTCAATTTCGTGGAAGAGCGCGATTCCGGTATTGAAGTAAATACCTACGAACGTGGCGTAGAAAATGAAACCTTGAGTTGCGGAACGGGGGTAACCGCCTCGGCACTGGCGCATGCATTAAAGCATCAAATTTCACAAGGACCCACTCCTATCAAAACCAAGGGCGGAGCATTAAGTGTTCGATTCAAACGGCAGCAATCGCACTTCACGGAGATTTGGCTGTGCGGCCCGGCCGATTTTGTCTTCCGGGGAGAAATTAATCTTTGATTACTGATCAGGACCAGATCAGGGCAGGAGGTCCAGCAGCATCTCCTTGGCTTCTCCCAGCTCGGCAGCACTGTGGCGATCACCTGCTTTACCCGCCACCTCTAATCCCAGATCATAGCACTCCAAGGCCCGGGCATAATTTGCCTTTTTCTCATATATTTTACCGGCATGATAATAGGTGCCAACGTAGCTGCTGTGCTCCCTGATCAGAAACTCATATTTTTCAATCGCCAAATCCAAATCGTCCAGATTTTCATACTCTTTTGCCAGAGCGAAATGCAAAAAAGGGTCTTTTGGACTCTCTTCAAGAAAACTTTTTAGCTGATTGATTCGATTCATTTTTTTGACTTTAAGTCAATTGTAACAATTTATAAAACAATTATTTAGATCACGTTGTCTTACAATATATTAGTATTGCATTTAAATTTTCCACTGCCGTCTTTACTTGCTATATTTGTAACCTGTAAAGCAAAATTTAAAGTATGAAACTTTTGGTTTGCATCAGCAAAACTCCGGACACCACATCTAAAATTTCTTTCACGAACGATGGCACCACCTTTAATCAGGATGGAGTACAGTATATCATGAACCCATATGACGAATGGTATGCGTTAGTTAAGGCACTGGAAATTAAGGAAAAAGAAGGTGGAACCGTGACGCTCGTACACGTTGGGCCGGCGGGAAATGACACCATCATTCGAAAAGGTTTGGCAATCGGAGCTGACGATGCGATCCGGATCAATAAAGAAGCCAGTGATTCACTGGATGTTGCAACCCAGATTGCGAAAGCCATTGAGGGGGAACAATATGATCTGATTTTCACGGGTAAGGAAACGATCGAGTTTAATAACTCGGAGGTAGGATCGATGCTGGCAGAACTACTTGACCTTCCCTTCATATCCTATGCTACCTCCCTGACCACCGAAGGAAATCACGCTTCGCTAGCCAGAGATATGGGTGGCAGCGAAGAAAAAGTAGAACTGGAAACACCTTTTGTATTAAGTGCATCAAAAGGGATCGCCGAGCAGAGAATACCTAATATGCGGGGAATAATGATGGCCAAATCCAAGCCTATTAAAGTGGTGGAACCGGAAACGGTTGAAAGCCGGATTAATATTGAAAAATATGAAACACCAAGTCAAAGAACTGAGTGCGTTCTGATCGATCCTGAAAATATGGATGAATTGGTAAGGCGCCTTCACGAGGAAGCCAAAGTCATTTAAAAATTAAATCTATGTCCGTTCTAGTCTATGCCGAAAACTCCGGCGGCAGTTGTAAAAAACCTGCCTTTGAAGCCGTGACCTTCGCCAAAAAAACCGCTGAGCTTCTTAGCACGGAATGCATTGCCGTGACGACCGGCAGCCCGTCTAATGCTGCTGAACTAGGCACATACGGAGCCTCCGTGGTAAAGAATATCGATTTGCCGATTGACCATTTCGATGATCAGGTTTATGCTACCATATTAGCAGCCCTGGCAAACAGTCTTGGCAGTGACACCATCATCCTGAGTCATAGTGGTCAGGGTAAGGCTCTTGCCGGCAGATTGGCAATCAGGTTGAATGCCGGTCTGGTTTCAGCCGTGAATAGCGCACCCACCCTGGCTGGAGGATTAACAGTAACAAAATCCGTCTATTCAGGCAAGGCAGTGGCAACGATCAGCATTCAATCGGATAAACGGGTCATCACGGTGCAGGGAAATAGCATGCCTCCGGAAAAGGTTGGAGCTCCGGTGAGTGTCGAAGCCGTCGACGTTGATGCCCCTCCCTCTCGAATTACCGTGGAAACGCTTGAGAAGGAAAGTGATGCGATTCCTTTACCAGAAGCAGAACTGGTGGTATCGGGAGGACGTGGTTTGAAAGGGCCTGAAAACTGGGGTATCATTGAAGCGCTGGCCGATGAACTGGGGGCAGCTACCGCATGCAGTCGACCCGTCGCGGACTCGGGCTGGAGACCACATCATGAACATGTAGGACAAACGGGAGTGGCAATACGTCCTAACCTCTATATTGCCATCGGTATTTCCGGAGCTATCCAGCACCTGGGTGGAGTAAACAACTCCAAAACAATTGTAGTGATCAATAAAGACCCGGAAGCACCTTTCTTTAAAGCGGCAGATTACGGTGTGGTAGGAGATTTGTTTGACGTCGTTCCCAGGCTCACAGAGGCGGTAAAAAAATTCAGGTCAGACTCAAAATGACTCCAGACTTTGGGAGCGTTAGTATAATTTATGTTACTTTCGCTGAACTAGTAATGCAAGCGAACGTTTAGTAGAAAATGAGGAAAATACCACTGGATATTGTTGCTTTGTCGCACAGCGTCAGTCAATCGCATAACTATGCTGTTGTGCTTGGAGAGCAGGAAGGTTCGCGCCGTTTACCTATTGTAATTGGAGCTTTCGAGGCACAGGCCATTGCCGTAGCCATGGAAAGAATGACACCAAACCGGCCACTAACCCACGATCTTTTTAAAAATGCAATGGATACTTTCGGAGTCGATCTGAAAGAAGTCATTATTAATGATTTATTGGACGGAATTTTTTATGCCAAATTAGTCTGTCTGAGAAAAGGTGAAATTATTGAGATCGATTCACGTACTTCCGATGCGCTGGCGTTGGCAGTCCGTTTTAATTGTCCGGTTTTTACCTATGAATTTATTCTGGAAACTGCCGGAGTAATTCTTGATGACAGTCAGGAACAGGAAGGTGCGGTCGAAAAATCACTGGGAATCAGTGATGAACCGGAACCGGAAAAGAAAGGTGGTCCATTATCCAGTTATTCCATCGATGCCCTGAAGACGATGCTCGAAGAAGTGCTGGCGGAAGAGAATTATGAAAAAGCAGCCAGAATTCGCGACGAAATCAACAAGCGTACCCAGGGGTCCTGATTCACTCTTCCTCTTTACGGTCAAATTCACTCCGGAATTCGATCAATTTCCGGTCAATCCAGGTTTGCGTCTTTTTAAGCATATCTTCTGCATCATCGGATAGGATAGCATCACCAAATTCGATGCGGCATGTGCATTTATTTTTCCCGAATTGATAGAGATATTGTCTGAACATGCTCCATTCCTTCCAATGATCAGAAGGGTCGGCATACTCAATTGCAACGGGTATAACCGGTGTATTCACCACCGAAGCAATCTCAAAAGAACCTTTTTTAAAGTGGCCACTCCTGGCTGTAATCTCCGTAGTGCCTTCCGGATAGATAAGCACACTCCATCCTTCCATCAGCGTGCTGGCAATAGATTGGCGAGCGTCTAAACGACTATCCGGGCTGTCTCTGATCACATAAAGGATACCGGTCAGCCTGGCTCCAAAACCTATCAAAGGATATGAATTGACCTCTGCTTTGGCCAGAGGTAGAGCGTAGATAAAGTTTAAGATGACAACGGGATCAATGAAGGAACGGTGATTGCTGACAAATAAAAATGCACCTTCCGGAGGAGTGGAATGCTTAATGATATCCAGGCCCAATACCGGTGAAATAAACCGAATCCACGACCGTCGGATCCGCATACTTCGCCGGAGATTCTTACCGGCCACCAGGGTGGCAAGGAGAATATAACCCATACCCAATGACATGGTAACTCCAAAAATTATTAGCCGGCCATAGGCTCGGAAATATTGCATCATCGATTATCCGGTACTCAGGTTCATTATAAATCTAGATAATTTTAGCAGGTCTTCCCTGGTTGGTTTCAAATTGAGCACTTCAAATGATTATAACCTATATTTACAATGACCAGTGATAAGTTCTATGAAAAGCGCTGCGAGCAGGTGGATAATTATCGGGGCATGGATCCTCATTGCCACCAGTCCGGGTATGCCCCAGTCAGATTTACCGGTTTCGAACTCCGGATATCACGAGACCTCCTATATAAGTACCGACAAAGATATTTTTTCCCCTGGTGAAGTCATATACTACAACGGTTATCTGGTTGATCAGGAAGGATCTCCTTCCGCTGTCCGTTCCGGAATTTATTATGTCGAACTAATCGATCAGCGCGGTAAAATAATTGATCGTCGAAAGACGCGCATAGTAAATGGATATGGTCAGGCTTATATCAACCTCTCCACTACCCTTCCTGCCGGACCATATTGGCTACGGGGATACAGCAAATACTGTCTAATGAATTATGAGGCTGGTATCTTTTCAAAATCGATTTATATCGTACCGGAAAACGCCCATCCTATCCTGGTTTCTTCCCCTCCAATCATGCAACACATGTATTTCTTTCCCGAAGGTGGTCAGTTGATTCCGGATATTCCCTGCCGGATCATAGCGGCCGGTGTGGATGGTGATAAACAGCTCACGCCCATTCACGGGATTTTAAGAGACGACCAGGGGAATGAAATAGTGCAAATCGTATCCGACAGTCTTGGGTTTGTCGACTTTACCTTCACTCCCGAATCCCAAAGAAATTATTCCGCAGAAATCAAACTTCCTTCCGGAGAAGAAAAGTCCTTTCCGCTACCCCGGCATTCGGGACCTGCCTCGATTCACCTGACCAAATTAAAAGACGATATTCTACTGCTCAAATTGGCAGCAACCTCAAATAATGTGAACGGGGGAAAATTGATGATATATTCCGGTCATCAATTAATTATGGAAAATGAAATTTCATCCGGTGATTTTTCACAAGAAATCGACCTGAAAGAATTGCCTCCCGGCCTACTGATATTTAACTTCCGGTCGACGGATGACCAATTAATTTCAGAAAGATTATTTTTCAATGAAACAGGACTTCAACCATGCTATGTTGATCTTTATACAGATTGGGAAGATAGCGATTCATTGGTTGAATTAATTCTTAATCTCGAGGCATACGATGATGAGGGACTTCCCAGTCGACCGGTCTACGACGTGAAAATCATACCTAAAAATGTGCACTTCGGTCAGACCATGAATATTGAGAATTATTTGATGGTTTTGAAATACCTTAACCCTCATTCTGAAATTATTTTTCCCGCCCTCAATATTCATGCTTCATCGACGATCGATAAATTTCTCATCACTCAAAATGCGAGACCGCCAGAGGTCAGCGCCGATGCTCAACCACTATCTGCACTGGAAGAATCACTCAAACTGAGCGGCACCGTCTTTAATAAAAATAAACCATATCAGACGGATGGGTTTTATTCCGATCTCTCAAATCTGCGGAATTTGACTATTTTTCAATCCGATGAAGACGGTACATTTGAAATCGCTAACCTGGATGTGATTGATACCACGGATGTTATTTTTTTCTTCAATTCCGGTAAACAAAAAAATAGATCCGAAAAACAGACTTTCAAAGGCAACGCAAATTTTTCTATGGAGTTCGATTCGATTCATTGGCCGGACAAGGTTGATATCCATTCTCTGGCTCCTTCCTTTATTCCACCATTTGAATTAAATCGGAAAACCATC
>JAGQWZ010000654.1 GCA_020436835.1 Saprospiraceae bacterium
ATAGCGGTTGCCATCGATCTGATAAATCAACATCCCATTACTGCCTTGTGCGAACGCCTGCCCCTGCATCAGGACCGCCATACAGGTCAGTGTAATCAGCCATTTTCCCATTGTTTTCAATATGCTTTTATTTTCTTCATACCAAATAGGGTTTTAAAAAAAACTCTGGGTGAATGAACAAGACCTTGTTCGTAGTTTTGATGGAATTTTCAGCCCTTGGCTCCACCCCCATCAAAGCCCTGATGGCATCTACGTTTTCCGGGATCACAATCGCCTGGTTGTCTACAAGGCAGCCGTAGTAGAGTTCATCTCCCTCCACCTTGAGCATGTCCTCCCAAATTGCCACTTCATACATGTCGCCGTGTGGTCTTCCCAGGTCGAGCATCAGTTCCTTCACGGCATTGTTGGCGGAAAGTCCATCGGAATACCGGATAAATGAAATGCGGGTAGAAGTCCTGAAAGCGTTGAGCACCTCTTCTTTGGATGTCGGTCGGTTAATCCTGACCGTCCAGTAATGCAGGTGGCTTATTGTTTCTGGTACTTTCACGGCAGTAGTGATTACGTCCAGTTCGGGGTCAACACATTTGGCGTCGGGTCCCTGGTGGCTGGGAATTTCCTTTTCAGGCACGAGAGTGTTCATGATGCCATCGAGGTGACTCTCCCAGGGATCGGTAGCCCGGCGCAGAAGAGTACCTCTGGCGTTTTTCAAAAGCCCCGCCCTTTTAAGCGCAGTGAGTGTCCTGACAATGGACGATGTATTGCAGGAAACCACGCGGGTAGCGTCCCTTCCCAGCGCCGATTCGTAATTGGCTTCCGCTACGAAAGAATGACCGGTTACTACGTGCTTCTCACCACCCTGGACGATGAATTTCACGCCTGCCCTGCGATAGTGCTCGGAGTTCTGCGCTCCAAATGTCCTGGGAGCGCAGTCCACTACCAAATCCACCTGCTTCAGGAGTTCATCCAAGGTTCCCGCGACATCAATCCCCGCTTCAACCATTCTATCATTTGCCTCGCAGCCATGAGCATAGACCGGGATTTCTTTCAGATTGGCAATTCTTATCCGCCAATCTGACGCTATGTCACTGACGCCCATTAGTTCCATGTCGGGCTGGAGCATGATAGCATCCGCCACCCTCTTGCCGATCACGCCATACCCGTTGACTGCGATTTTTATCTTTTTCATTTATATATTTTTAATGAGTTTATATGTCCCTGCAACATCCAAGCGTGGAGTCATTGTTTCTCTCCACAGCTACTTTTTTCATGATGGCTAAATACAGGTTCCTGAAATCCGATTCAATAAAATCCGCGACATTAAAAGTCAGTTTTGGGTCTGAAACAATGTGGTTTAGTACCACTTCGAGGGTCTCTTTGAAAAGATGTTGGTCGTTTTCCATGGCCTCGAAAAACTTCTCTTTTTCCGCCGGGGACAGTGTCTTTTTTGTTGTTGAAGCCATAATTCTAAATATTTGCTCATTCATCGTGTCTTGCTGTTCTGACCCTGCCGAAGTCGATAAATACGGGTGTAGCCGCCGTAATCTACTGCGTGCGTAAATATGTCAATCCGTCTGCAACTCAATTTCACTTTTCGTAAAAGTGGCAGGACGGGGTTTCAGGGTCATACCAGCCAACCCGTCACCTTTACCCCGGTCGCCATGGCAGATAGCGCAGAACTGTTTGTACAGGGCTTTCCCGGCGCTTGCGGCATCAGCATCTTCAAGATAAGGATTTTTCAGGTTGTTGGTGTTGAATGGCGCTTTCCAGGTTGTTTGTCCGAAAGTCATGCTGTAATGGGTTCCCAGTACCATCAGGCAGAAAAATAACAGTGGTATCCGGAGGGTAAATCCATATCTCTGGAAGAGAAATATATTCCTCATTTTTTGAAATTTTTTATTCCTTTATTTTGAAAATACAGTTTTGTATTTTCAAATCAATTTGTAATAAGGTGTTGCATCTTTATAAAGTCACTTAGTTCTATCCCGGTCCAAAATCGCTCTTCGCTCCTCGTATTCTTCTTTGGTAATGGAGCCTTCGGCATATTTTTTCTGGAGAATTTCCATCGGGCTGTCTTTCCGGTAACGCTGTCCGGGAACCTGCCAACGCGTGGTAAAAATCCAGATAAGCAGTACAATCCAAATAACCCACCAGATGAGGTGCATACCCCAAAAATGATATCCTTCGTAGAAATGCATATTGATTGATTTAAAGCATGAATGAAATGGCTTGATCCCTGCTATTTGTCATTTAAATAATTATCCGTTTCCAGTAAAGCTTTACGTTCTTTGTATTCTTCCTTGTCAATTTCGCCATTGGCCAGACGGTGCTGGAGCAATTCCAAAGCACCTTCTCTCTGATAGTCTTTGTCTTTATTAAAATACCGAAATGGAAAAGCTATGGGCATTGAAATAATCCAGAAATACATCATGATGCATCGAACTTTTAATGATGGGCGTCATGGTCGCCTCCCTCCTTCCCCGAACCATCTCCTTTATCGACCATCATGCCCATTTCCATTGACATTCCTTTGTCTGCCATCATTTTCGTGCAGGACTGCATGCACTCGTTGCTCATCATGCCTTGCTGGTTCATCATCTGCATCATGTGTCCCATCATTTGTCCGTCCTTCATCATAGCGTTCATCATGTTGTGCATCATATCGGGGCTGTCCTTCATCATATGCATCACATTGCCGTCGCCCATCATCTTGCCCATTATGTCGCGATTGCCTTTCATCATCATCAGGGCATGTTCATTCGACATCATTTTAGTCATGAACTCGATCATCAGTTCGTGGTCGTCCAATATGGCAGTAAAAACCTTGTCTTTCGCTTCCGTATCTTTCAACAGAGAGATGACGTCTGCCTGTTGTCTACAACCTATCCATAATAGGAGAGCTGTAGTGAGGGAAAAAAGAGCTATCTTTTTCATGGTTTATATTTTTAAAATGATTGAAAAGATTTATTAGATATCGGCTTGAATTTTCTGATGATTAGCCTGTTCGCTTTTTCATACTTCAGGTAGCGCAGCATCCAGTTGATGCCGACCATCAATTTGTTCCTGAACCCGGCGATGGAAAACAAGTGTACCGTTGACCACAGCAGCCAGGCAAACCAGCCTTTCCACCTGGACTTGCCGATTTCAGCCACGGCGTTCCGTTTGCCGATGGTGGCCATGCTGCCCTTATCGCGATATGAGAAAGTTTTTTCAAACACACCGGTTCTGACATGTTGCTGCAGGTTTTCCGCCAGCAGGTTTCCCTGTTGGATGGCGACTTGCGCCAGCATGGGGTGCCCTTTTGGAGTTTCCTCCGAAACCATTGCTGCCACGTCGCCGATGGCGAAGATGTTGGCATAGCCTACCACCCGGTTGTAGTTGTCCACTTTCAGGCGGTTGCCCTTTACAAAGGCTCCTTCCGGCATACCTTTCGGTGCATCGCCCTTCACCCCTGCCGTCCAGACCAGCATTTTTGCTTGTATATCTTCCCCGTTGCCAAGGGTTACAGTCGTTCCATCATATCCTTTTACCGCTGTGTTCAGCTGGACTTCCACTGACAGTTTTTTCAAAACCTTCAGCGCATGTGCCGAAGCCCCGCTTGACATCATTGGCAGCAAGCGGTCAACGGCTTCCACTAAGTAGATTTTCATCCAATCAGTAGCGATTTCGGGATAGTCCTTGTGCAGCAGGTAGCGCTTGAATTCGGCGAGGGCGCCTGCCAGTTCCACACCGGCAGGCCCGCCCCCGACGATGACGAAATTCGTCAGCGCATCTTTTCCCTGCTGGTCGCAGGTAATGGCTGCCGCTTCGAGGTTTTGCAGCACCCAGCTTCGGATGTCGAGTGCATCACGGATGTCTTTCAAGCCGGCGCTGTTTTCCTCCACCTGGTGCAGGCCGTAAAAATTCGTGGTGCTGCCCGTTGCAATTACTAAGTAGTCGTAGCTAACCCAGCCGATGTTGGTGAAAATGCGGTGCGTTTCCGGTTCTATTCGTTCCACCTCGGCCATACGATAGACCAGGTTTTCATAGTCCTGAAACAGCTTACGAATAGGCGAAACGATGGAATCCGGTTCCAGCCCAGCAATGGCGACCTGATACAGAAGCGGCTGGAACTGATGGAAGTTGTTCTTATCCAGCAAAACCACCTGCACCGGCTGGCCACGCAGTTTTTTTATAAAATGGATACCTGCAAAACCGGCCCCGATGACCACCACCCTCGGTAGTTCGGTGGCGGGCAGGCAAACGGTGCTATGTGGGCATTGATTAAGCATTGGTCGAAGCGTTGTCAGATTTTAATTGATACCAAAAAAGATGTTCGTACAAGCCGGACCAGTACAGGCCGAAGGTGAAAGCAAAGAGCAGTTCTTCCAATGGGATGCCGATGACCTTGATGCCTGTGAGCGCTGCAAGGTTCCAGTGGTTGTCAACAAATTCCGGGAAAAAGAGCAGCAGGCTGTCGAAGTACACCGCATAAAGTGCCAGAAACAGCAAGCCGCCCACCCAGATTTTGTATTTCAGGTCGGGTCGGCAATACAATGTCGCCAGCCCTCCCAGAAATAATGCAATCACTCCGCAGTATATAGGATTCAATCCTGTAAAAACCGCCAGCATCAGGAATACGGCCACCGGCAGAAATAGTATTATACGGTGCAGCCTGTGTCTGGCGTGTTGCTTTTCGTGTTCATTGAATGGCCTTAGATTAACCGGAAATACCAGTCTGTAAAGCACAACTCCTATCCCACCAATAGCGAACGAAAACAAGAAACTCTCGATATCGAAACCCGTCCTGTCAGCCAGGTCGAACAAAGAAGGAGGAGCCCAGTATTCCGGAACAAATAAAGGCTCGGTCAAGCCGAACAACATCGTCAGCCAGCTTATTTGACCCAGCTCCTTGCGGAAACCCGGCTTCTGGAGATATATAAGACTCCAAAAAGCTAACGGCATCAGGGACCAAATAAACCATGCGAATTTCATCATTTCCATTTTTTATTCAGACTGAAATTGTAAATTCCAGCTATACAAGCTCCCACCAACCATCCGAGGATGAAGGACTCTGCCAGTCCGATGCAGAACTCATAAAAAGGCACGTCCATGCGAATGATAGAAGCAGTTTCCAGGCCATGCAGGAGGCTGTTGAAAAACAGCGCCGTGCCTTCCCGACCTACCACCAACATCACGATGGCGCAGCCGAGATAAAGCAGAACCCAGGTCAACCCAACCGCCAGTCCAAATTTTCTAATGTGAATAGTATTCATAGCGTTCTTCTTTTGGTGTGGTGAATGATCGTATTCCCTCGACGGCCAAACTCTATGTGACCGTGGGACATGAACAAGTGGCAAGCAAACATGGCTACAAATCATACACTGATGTTGCTGCCCAAATTCCATGTCGGGACCAAGAATAAAAGCAGCAGAGGCAAAATACAGCAGATGAGCAACCAGTTCGGGTGTCTATTTTTTTTAGATTTTATTTAATAGCACTTAGTTGACTTTTCAGCGGAAGTCAATTGACCTAAATTTGACATGACACCTTGTTCTATAAGACCGTGGATTTAAGTCAGGTCACTATCGCTCTGAAAGGGTACAAGGATGCGAGACAATAATTTGAAAGAGGTATCCTCTTAAATCTAAATAATTAATAATCATTAAGTTACGATTTATTCTTAACCCCCGTTTATCAACCTTTGGGCAATGTTTACAGAATCTTGTCCAATGGCTGCCGGGGCTTTTCATTCATCCGTTTATACTCGCTCATGCTCATTCCTGTTACCTGTTTGAATTGCCCTGAGAGGTGATTTAAGTTATGATAACCCAGCTCATAGGCTATTTCGGAAAAATTCATTTCGTCGTACTCAATCAGCTCCTTGGCTTTTTCCACCTTGAGCAGGATGAAGTATCGTTCAATGGTCGTGCCTGTTGTCCGAGAAAACGTTCTGCTTAATGTCCAGTAGTCTCTATGCAACTTCACCGCAAGCAAATCAGATAGCTTATTTGTCCTCTCGATTGGAAGTTTGTTTACTATCCGGATCAAAACAAGTTTTATCTCTTCCGAAATTGCCACTCCCCTGTCTTGCACCAACTCGAAATCATCCAATCTGAGGCACTCTTCGATGTCCACCAGCGTAACCTGGTGTTTCCGGTACTTAATTCGGATTTTACCCAAACGCAGTTCCAGAATTTCCACGCCAATGGATTCGAGATCCTGCCGAATTACCTTGAGACACCGGCTGCAAATCATGTTTTTAATGAAAAGCTCCCGGATTTCGTAGGTTGCCATGACAAATTGTTTTTAATTGTAAAAATGCAAGTGCTACTAGCTTGCATTTGTGTTTCTCAGTTTGGCGGCCAAACCTGGAGTCAAAGCCTCAGCATATGCTCCATAGGCATCCACCAGCACACCCTTTACCCCTTCGACTGATTTAATGGCATATACTACCGAGTTGTCATCCGGGCTGCTCATACCTTCAAAGCGATAGACTTCCGTCACTTCAAAGTCCTCCGGGTGAAGCTGCAATTGTAGGCTGGCACATTCCAGGCAGAATGGCTTCAGGTTGAAATCGTAGATAAACCCTCTTGATTTAAGGCCCTTGAGTGCGTCAACTATATTTTGGTAGTCTCTCATCTTGCTGTTTTTTAATTTTGCTGGTGATATCCGAGTAACAAAAAGGTAGTCTGCAAAAATTAACAGGAGCTGTATTATCAGTACAAGGGGGAAAATCAGACGGAACAAGTATTTTCATCTTGTTTGTTTTTAGGCAATTATTTGAATCAGCATCCCGGCTCCCAAAACGAGCAGGATACCAAGTACAATCCAGTTAACGACCCGCCAGAACAGGGGCTTCGGTTTATCCCCAAATGCTTCTTTGCAGCATGGTTTCATAATTCCATCGTTGTTTTTCAATTTTGAAAAAAGGCGAGAGCAGTAGACAATCAATATCTTCCCCCCTCTCACCTTTTCTCTCGAAAAAATAGTACATCTCTAACTCTTCGGGCGGTCATACTGACAACAGCCAGGTAAGCTATTATAGACTTCATCTTTTGCCCGATGTGTATCGCTATCGTAGCCGACATCAGCAACTTTTTGTTTGATGGCATCAAGTGTGATTAATTCAGGATTGTATGAAACCGTCATTTGGTCAGTTTCTTTGTCCCAATCAGCAAGGGTTACGCCTTCCACACCTTTCAGTGAACCTTCTATGGTCCGCTCACACATACCACAATTACCATAGACGGTGAATACGTCATTCTTAAATTCAGCGCTATTATGCGCTTCGTGGCCCTGTCCCTGAGCATTTACAGAAAACCCCAAAAAAGCGCTGACTATTACGATTATTAAAATGATCTTCCTCATAATTGTATATTTTTATAATTAAGATACCTCTAACATTTTCGCCCGCACTAAATCCTGGTTAGTGGGGTTCAACCAAGTATAATTAAGACGATCAGTTGATTTCTCCACCAATTTCTCCTTCGGGAAAATTTTCAGTATGTACGAGAACGGTAGTTTCTCCAGCTTCAATATGCTTTCGCAGTTGAGCCAAGTTCTGATGATCCGGATTGCCACAGGAACAATTTATATCGTCATCTGTCAAAATACCTTCAGCTAAAGTTCCGTTAGTAGTCCCCTCTGCCAGCCCAGAAAATAAGGTGAGCACAGGGTGGCCAGGAACTTCACCCATATGGCTATGATGTAAATGAGCAGCGGTTACATTGTCAATATTAGCGACAATTAATTTGTAATAGACTGAATTGTTATCGGCATCAAATCTAAAATTAATTTGACCGGTGGCATTGGTCTCTTCACCGCTTAGATGCCCTCTAAAATATCCCTTTTGGGGTTTTGTTGAACTGGATGAAAAAACTACCTGATCGTTTGAAATAGTACTCTCATCGATTTTTGCGCTCTCAAATTTACTACATGAATAAATTAATAAGCCACCTAAAAAAAATAATAAATATTTCATAATTAATAATTTAATAACAATAAATAATATCTTGCCATCTAGGCAGTAATATATCTTCCTATTTTTTTTTTTTTTTATTGCCTGAATAATGTTTTTAATCATATTTAATCACCTTGTACGTGAAATTTTGCTCAGCATTCCTAATATTAAAATAATAAATGCCCGAAGCAAATTCGGCCAAATTGAATTGCTCTTCATTTCCTAAGGATACTCTTTCTTCCAACAGTTGGCCCGATAGGTTTTGAAGTCTAATCGTTGAATTAGGCAAGCCCTGTACGTGAACAAGGTTAGCAACAGGATTAGGATAAATTAAAATTGAATTCTCTCCACCTTTAGTAGTGCTGGTGGTGGTGCCCACAACAACAAACTGCCCCATCATGCCACCATCCTCATGGTTGAGCATGTGGCAGTGGTACATGTAGGGGGCATTTTCATCAGCAAAATCTTCAAACTTGGTTATGAAACGCACCGTTCCAAACATGGGAGGGACCAGAACCACGTCTTTTCTGCCTTGCATATTGGCCGGCGGGGGATTACCATTAATATCCAGGATGTAAAACTGAACATCGTGTATATGAAAGGGATGGGAAATAGCGGTCATATTTACCAGTTCCCATATCTCAATATTATTTAATGGAATTTCATGATTAATCACATTCAGGTTGAATAGTTGCCCATTGATAGCAAAGGGCCCATTCAGCATACCTTGTGGTCCCATATGAGGCGATTGAAAATAAAACTCTCTTGTATTGTTGGCACTAGGTTCCGCATAGGGGGTATTGCTGGTCAGTGTAGAGGGTATTGTGAAAATCGGATTTGCAGTTGATGCACTCACCTGAAATTGCATGATCTTGAAATCATTCCCATTCAACGAATTGTTATTGTAGCCCGAAATAGAGCCTGCCATCATCCCACTACTTCCATGACCGCTTGGATTGGACGCCCCATAAATGCCATTTGGAAGTTCTGAGGCAAAGCTCATGAAACTAAATGACTGTCCCTGGTGGGTTGACAAATCCAATAAAACTTCTGCTCTTTCTCCCGGTGCTAATCTCAATCTTTTTAGAGAGACAGGTGCATTTAACAAACCACCATCGGTGGCTATTTGGAAGAAAATAAGATCATCTTCGAATCCCAAATTATACACCCGTTGGGTTGAACCGTTTAGCAAACGCAACCGGATCACCTGGGCAGGTACGTCAAGGACCGGATCTAAAGTACCATTGCACATCACGATATCATCCTCCGTAGTATTCCATAGAAATTCTTTATTGGCATCAAAAGCTCTTGTTTGAACAGCAATTGGAAAATCATCTACTCCATAGGTGCGAGGTAATATCAATTGAGCTTCTTCGTCATCTCTGACAATAATAAATCCTGCCGCACCTCTTGTCACCTGTTCTTCAGTTTGCTCATGTAAGTGCGGATGATACCAATAAGTAGCTGACTTGTCCAGAATAGTAAAGGATGGAGACCATAGTTGCCCCGGCTCGATGATGGTATGAGGGCTTCCATCATCTGCCGCCGGAACATGAAGCCCGTGCCAATGCAATGTCGTTTGTTCAGATAAGTTATTGGTGACATTAAAGGTTATGTTACTTCCCTTTTCTAAAATAAGAGTCGGGCCTAAAATGTCTTGATTGTATCCGATAGTATGGGTATTAAATCCCGGGTAAAACTCCACTTGCCCATTCTGCAGACTTAAACTAAATGATTTCCCTGATAACGGATCAGGAACGAACAATGGGTTTTGGCCGAATCCCATTGAAGGGATTATAGCTGCTAGGATAAAGATGATTCTCTCCATTGTGAAATTGTTTTGAATTTGATAATCGAATACTTAGCCGAGCTTCGGTTCCAAAACCATTGCCGTAACTGAATGTCATCCACACTGTCCAACTCGATTTGTTGTCTCCGACGCTTCAAAGTCAGAATCCTGCTGGTACTATTTGACAAACCAACACTATCATTCAAAATGACAATTATTGCTTGTAAATCCAAAGGTGGATTGACTGGGTATGCTGTGATAACTGGCATATGGAACTGTCGCGAAGTCAATGCATAAGTGATTGGTCTTCTACGATCTCCGGAGAAGACACTATCCAATTGGAGAAATCAATTTGCTGATTTTCTCCAATATCAGGAATAGCATTTACGGCAAAAGGGTCACGGTGTTGCTTCTTGAGGTCCAACTCAAAGGGTGCAGTCACCAACCCAAATCCAACAAATGGTAGAAGTAGCAAATATTCCCCCAGCTTATTTACCAGAAAAAATCGAATGAAATAATTTAACATGCCACATGTACTTTCCTCTATGGATAAATGCTCATACTGATGGCAGATGCATTTTTCGGGATAAGAACAAATGCATCATTAACCAACAATGAGAGACATTGCGGATTTATAGTTAAGAAAAGTATTGGCTATAAAAGGAAGGATTGATTAAGAACAGGGATGTCCCTTTGATATGATGGAGGTTTGTAATTGATAAAATTAACACATTCCCGCTTAGGGTCAACCTGATTTGAGAAAAAGACCTTAACAAAAATAATTACAAATTGCTTCAGTTGCTTACTAACAACCAAATCAGTATTTGAAAACTTCTCGTATTGACCCGACAGTATATGTACCGTCCTACTGGAACAACAATCTTGATCTTCGAAACAATTCTCACCGTTCATCATTTTTTCCTGCTCAGAACAATCTTTCATGCAAGGATTGTTCTCTTTCATTTCCTTGCAATTTTTAGCTTTTCCAAAGAAACTGAAAGATTTCAACTTTCCGCCGCAATAGTGAAAATCTACAGCTGACACTGAGGATGATAAGAACATCATGAAAGCCAGACCAAAGGCGATAAAACGATATGTACTATTACACCTCATCTAAGCAGCAAGATAATCTTTTTCTGGGCAACTCCACTTATAAAATTCAGTGTTAATTCTTATAGATTTTTGACTTGCTCGGCTGTTATGTTGCCCGAATTGATTCCTTCTTGATCGCACACATTCTCTTCTCATCGTTGAAAAAACGAGCACATAAACACTCGATCCTGTTTACCTAACTAACCTCCTCTTGCCAGTGATTGTCTACAAGTATCCTAATTCCTGACCATCAAAAATTGATTTAGTGGATTGCGACTACTTTGTTCTGAACCAAAATGCTAGCATCCATTTGGCAAGGGAATCAAGTTGAAAATCCGCATCTTTCCCTTTCAAAGGCATACAAATCATGAAATCATTGCCGTAGATTCCAGTTCATCGCTTATTCATCACAGTGTCACAATGTTCGGATTAAGACCCATGGAGTTAATTTGCGTAGTGATCTCTTCCGTGTAGGTTGGATTGGTAATAATCACCACATCGGGGTCATAA
>JAGQWZ010000655.1 GCA_020436835.1 Saprospiraceae bacterium
ATAACCAGGAATAAATGGAAGGAATGGAAGAAGAGGAAAGCAGGAACTGTCAGGTTTAGGAGAGATAGGAGCGATGGCGAAAGCTGACAGTTCTAGCGATGTTGGTTGAATTGAGGAATGGAAAAGAAGGGAGACGGGAGAAGACCGGAGACGGAAGACAGGAGATGGGAGTAGTGAATGCATCATTATCTGGCGAATCCGTTCAAATGCATGGCCGGTGGGTTCTTGATCCATCAAACTGAAACCCCGAAGGGGTGAAAGTATGGTAGAAAGGAAAAAAGATATCAAACCCTGAACCCTGAAAGGGTGACATTTTGATGTCCGATGTCCGATGCCGGATGCGAAAGGGCAGAGGGGCTGGAGCAGAGGGGAAGAAGTCGGGAGACGGGACACTGGAGACGGAAGTATTGAATTGCGGGGTTAATTGGGTAGCACGATCCCTGGCACTCGTGGTACGTCTGGTACCTTTGGTACCTCTCACCGCTGACTACTGACTGCTGACTACTGGATACTCGATTCGAAAATACTTATCTTACCACCTGGATCAATTTATACTGCCAGATGTCGAAAAATTTGAGTCATCTTTCGGGTCGGAAAGGTATTGAAGACAATTTATTTGATCGCTACGGCCGGTTAAATGGAGAAAGCACCAAGCTCGAAGATCTGGAGAAGCTTGCCGATGAATTTTTAATCGGAACTGCCAACATACATGGTTCCACCACATTCTATGATTTCTTAAAACCGGAAAATAAAGACAAGGAAATTTATGTCTGCAATGGCTCGGCTTGCCTCTGCGCAGGCACCCAGGAGCATGTTCGGAAAAAACTATCAGAGCGTTTTTCTGCCAACCAGATTGGCGATATGTGTTGTTTGGGCCGATGTCATGAAAACAGTGCATTTCACTATAAAGGAAAAAATTATTCAGGTAATGCTATCGACCAGCTAAATGATATAATCAATGAAAAATCAAAAAAAGAAGACGACTACTTAGTCACCTCCATCGGTAAATCCATTCTCACCTCCCCTTTTACTGATATAGAAAACTATTACAAACCCTTAGAGGATATTCTAAACCAAAAGCCACAAGATTTAATTGCCGAAATTAAAAAATCAGGCTTAAGAGGGCGGGGTGGTGCCGGCTTTCCCATGGGATTAAAACTGGAATTTTGTTCCAGGGCAGAAAGTGATACCAAATTTATTATTTGTAATGCAGATGAAGGAGATCCCGGGGCATATTCCGATCGCTATCTTTTAGAAAAGCAACCACATGCGGTTTTATTCGGCATGCTGGTATCCGGCTACGTGACCGGAGCCAAATACGGCATTTTATATATCCGGGGCGAATATCCGGAATCGGTCCAAATTATTGAAGCAGCTATTAAGAATCTCTATGATAAAAAACTGGCCGGAAATGAAATTATTGATTCGAATTTTTCCTTTCATTTTAAGGTAATAAAAGCCCAGGGAGCTTATATCTGTGGTGAAGAAACTGCTTTAATTAATTCGATCGAAGGACAAAGGCCAGAAGTACGAACCCGTCCGCCATATCCGGCTCAATATGGACTCTTTGGCAAACCCACCACGGTGTCCAACGTAGAGACCCTGGCTGCCTTGCCTTTTATTTGCCGGGAAGGCGGTGAAGCCTATGCTAAAATTGGTACCCACAATTCTACCGGGACCAAGCTATTGAGTCTTGATAGTTTTTTTCAGAAACCAGGAATTTATGAGGTAGAAATGGGCATTTCCCTCGGCAAAGTGATCGATTCAGCCGGTGGGTTCCGGAGTCCGGTCAAAGCACTGCATATCGGCGGACCGCTCGGTGGTTTGATACCGGTTGAAAAAATTCCGGACCTGACCGTGGATTTTGAATCTTTTAAAAAGAATGGATTTCTCCTGGGGCATGCATCGGTGGTCTGCATTCCGGAAAAAATGCCAGTAATTAATTATTTAAAACATCTTTTTGAATTTGCTGCGCACGAAAGTTGTGGAAAATGTTTCCCGTGCCGTTTAGGCACGAAAAGGGCAGAAGAAATGTTGTCAAAATCTATAGAAGAAAATTATCAGATTGACCGGGATTTATTTGATGACTTGATTCATACGTTAGAAGAAGGTTCCTTATGTGCCCATGGAGGGGGAATCCCGTTACCGGTAAAAAATGCCCTTAAATACTTTGCCAGAGAATTAAGTCCAAATTTTACAAGTCCCGTTAAAGCTTAAGCGATGAAAACAGCCTATATCAATAATCGACCTTATGCCATACAAAATGGGGAAAGTATTTTAGCTTTCACCCGGAGAAATCTGGGTAATAAATTAATACCTACTCTTTGTGATGCACCTAATCTGGAAGCATTTGGTTCATGCCGGGTTTGTTCCGTTGATATCCAAAATGGGGATGGCACGACCAGGACGGTAGCTTCCTGTCATACTCCGGTAAACGAAGGCCAGCACATTTTTACCAATTCGGAAAATATAAAGCGACTCAGAAAAAATATAATTGAACTGGTATTGACCGATCACCCTCTGGATTGCCTGACCTGTGAAGTCAATGGCAATTGTGAATTGCAGGACGTAGCTGCCCAGGTGGGTATAAGGGAAGTGCGCTACCCCCAAGGAGCGAATCATCTCAACCGTAAAAAAGATCTAAGCCACCCTTACATGACATCCGATCTTTCTAAATGCATTAATTGTTATCGCTGTGTACGAGCTTGTGATGAAGTGCAGGGTGAAATGGTATTGAGCATGGCCGGCAGAGGTTTCGATGCGCACATTATAAAGGGAGTAGATCAAACTTTTAATGACAGTGATTGTGTAAGTTGCGGAGCTTGTGCCCAGGCCTGCCCTACCTCGGCCATTTCCGATGTTTTCCAATCCAAATCGGTGGTGGGAAAGGACAAAACCCGGACTGTCTGCACTTACTGTGGTGTAGGATGCAATCTGGATGTGGCCGTGGAGGACACAAAAATCCTTTCCATACAGGCTCCTTTTGATGCCGAGGTCAATCACGGACATACCTGCCTGAAAGGGCGCTATGCATTCAGGTTTTACAATCATCCCGATCGTCTGAGAACACCATTGATCAGGCGCAACGGTAAATTTGAAGAAGCTACCTGGGAAGAAGCCTATGATCTCATTGTCGAAAAACTGACGGCATATAAACACGACTTTGGAGCGGATTTTATCGCCGGAATCTCCTCCTCACGGTGCACCAACGAAGAGAACTACCTGATGCAGAAGTTCATCCGGGCGGTGATCGGCACCAACAACATTGACGGATGTGCCCGGGTTTGCCACTCTCCTACCGCGCTGGGCATGCAACGCACCTTCGGTACCGGGGCTGCTACAAACTCGGTGGTGGATATGGAGATTGCCGATTGCCTCATGATTATCGGTGCCAACCCGACCGATGCCCATCCGGTGACCGGTGCCCGGTTGAAACAACAGGCGATGAAAGGCAAGGCACTGATCGTCCTGGATCCGAGAAGAACAGAGTTGGCCCGTTTCGCTCAACACCATTTGCAATTAAGACCAGGAACCAATGTTGCGGTTTTAAACATGATGATCCACTTCATCATTAAAGACGGACTGGTCGATCAAAATTTTATCGATACCCGGACGGAAGGCTACGAAGATTTTAAAGCCGCCATCCTTGAATTAGATATAAATCAGCTCGAAGCGGTATCCGGGGTGCCGGCCGAACAGGTGCGTTCTGCGGCGCATGCCTATGCTAACGCTAAAAATGCGATGTCATTTCATGGTCTGGGTGTTACCGAACACTCCCAGGGCACCTTTGCCGTGATGCAAATCGCTGAATTGGCCATGCTCACCGGCAATGTGGGAAGACCGGGCGTGGGCGTCAATCCGCTCCGGGGCCAGAATAACGTGCAGGGTTCTGCCGACATGGGTGTTCAGCCGCATCAGGGAGCCGGATACCTGGATGTCACGAATCCGGATATTCGAAAAAAGTATGAAGCATTTTATGGAGTTCAACTACCCGCTCATGTAGGTTATAAGATTCCGGAAATGTTCGATGCTGCCCTGGAGGGAAAGTTAAAAGCCATCTGGATTATCGGGGAAGACGTGGTACAAACCGATCCCAATACACAAAAGGTCATCAACGCTCTTGAAGCTACAGATTTTGTGGTCGTCCAGGAGTTGTTCATGACCGAAACCGCCAAATATGCCGACGTCATTCTGCCTGCTTCCTCTTTCCTGGAGAAAAACGGAACTTTTACCAACGGAGAGCGCAGGGTACAGCGAGTAAATCAAGTCATTGAACCTCTAGCCGGCACCAAGCCTGACGGCCAGATCATTGTGGAGATCATGAACCGGATGGGTTATGACCAACCAGATTACACACCGGAAGGCATGCTGGAGGAGATTTCTCAGATTGTGCCTTTCTTCGCCGGAATAAGTTGGGAAAAACTGGGTAAGAACGGTTTGCAGTGGCCCGTCTCCGCCGATGGTAAAGACTCCAAGATCATTCATATAGACACTTTCAAACGAGGCAAAGGAGCCTTCCAGTTCCATGATTTTAGTGAATCTGAGGAGATCGAGACCTATTCACTGGAGTATCCGTATATTCTCACTACCAACCGGGAACTGGAGCACTACAATTGCGGAACGATGACCCGTCGTACTTCCAACGTGGATATTCTGACGGAAGACTGGCTGCTCATCAATCAGTATGATGCTGACCAACACGCTATTTCAGACGGTGATATGGTCGTCATGGAATCGGCAAGGGGTCAGATTGAAGTAAAGGCAAAGATCACTGATGAAGTTAAACCCGGAATTTTAAGCAGTACCTTTCACTTTCCGGAGATTATGATGAATATGATCACTTCTGATGTGTCTGACTCCGAAGCAAAGTGCCCGGAATATAAAGTGGTGGCGGTGCGGATCAGGAAGAGTGAAAAAGTGGAAGTGGTTAATTAGAATAGAATCTTAAGTAATTCTGCAGTCTGCCAATCACAATATCTAACCAGATCGTCTACTGGTATACTGCTTGATAAAATCAGAAAAATTGTTCTTATTGATCACTTCGAAATGTGCATTTGGGAAAGTCTGTAGCAAGGTTTTAGGTCTCCTTGATGTGCCTTGTTTCCATTTGAACTCGTATCCTTGACAGTAAATCAATCGGAAA
>JAGQWZ010000656.1 GCA_020436835.1 Saprospiraceae bacterium
AATATCCAGCAGGGAAATCGAGTAACTCTCATCCAGATTGGGAAATAAGGCATTAATCGATTTTTGCAACGCCGGATCAATGGAAGGTATGGTACTCAGGCTGTCACCTTTGGAGGTGTCAAAAAGGCTGAGCTTTATTTCTCTCAGTTCTTTTTGTGCTCCGGAAATCGGCATTGACCCTTTTATCTCTCCCTTAAGGATCAGTTCAAGGTACATCAACCTGCGGATACCGGTAATTCCATAACCGTCAATAGGATAAGCCTTGATTTGGGTCAAGGTGACTATGGACATAAATGCTAGCCAAAGTATCTTTCTAGTTGACAATCCTTCCATTACAAGGGACTCTGCGTATTGATGATTTTATTTTTATCAGGCTCCGATGAAATACTCTCCAGGTAGTCCAGGGTATTAGCATTTTTATTTTCAACAAAAGGTCTAATCTGAAAGAGCCATATTTTGTTGTCCTTGAAACCCAGTTCCACATCAAGGGGAGCGTGATCAGGGAGATTGAGATAATGGGGCATTTTCTTTTTAATTTCAGTAGATATGTTGCGGAGTTGTTCCAGATTATAAGCATTCAAAATGGGTTGGCTAAATTTAGCCAGATGCATATCTGTTCCACCTGATTGAGGAAGCGACCGGTATTTGAGTTCTCTTGCGGGTGCAATTAATTCATTTTCACCTCCGGCATGCAGCAAATACGATTCTGCCGCCTGACCATCCACTGCTCCTCCGGCTCCCCGGCTAAAAGCTACGGTGATATCCCGGGAATTGCCATTCTTAATACCTTTCGAGATAAGAACACCCGAATAGTCCACATCTACACTCGGAATAATCAAAATGGAAGGAAATACATTTTCCGGATTTAAAAGATAATGTTGTCTCCAACGAAAACTCCTTTCGGTGTACGGCGAAGCCCAGACCGATCTGATTCCATTTATAATGTCTTCTTTCTTTACCACATTGAAAATGGTGAGATTGAGTCCGGCGCCGGTAAAATCTTTGAGATCTTCCATATTCGTATCACTGCGAAGAAATACCGGAATATCGCCCATGGTTTTCCCAAAAACCGCTTCGAATTTCCCTTCCAGATTCCGGATGAATGTTTCATCCAATGTCATTACCTGGATGGCTTCCCGGAGGATTTTTAATTGTTCCAGGATAAAATCCGTTGCTTGTGTCGCCTGATCATTATTGCGCATTGCTTCCGCCGCTTCAAAACTACTGTTCAGAAATTGCCAATAGGTCTGATCCCTGCCGGGCATTTGCTGATCAAGATGTGAACGGAAGATGGCGAAGGGCAATACGATCCCGTCGACCACATGTTCGGGGAAGATGGCCTTTAGCTGAGCAAGATTAGCAGCTTTCGGCCCACAAATGATGCCGGAGGAAGAGGCATCAATGTCCTGCATATTTATTATTGAATTTTGAGCAAGGTCAATTTTTTCAATAGGTACGGTAATTTTTGCTTCACTTCTTTTTTTTACCGAAAACAATTCTTTTTCAGAAGCGGTCATTTCTTCCGCTGGCTTCATAATTACTCTTCCATCGGGGCTTACCGCATAAAACACTTCTTCTCCTGCCTGAGCTTTCAGTTCTGACAGGTTTTCCGACGATATGATGGCATTCGGAATACCGAGATTGCGAGCCAGCAGTTGGACGTGGGACACCATATTGCCTTCATTGACGGTGAGAATGCCGGCCACGGGTTTCAGATCAGATGGAGCGCTTTGAAATGCATAGATTTTTGCCGGGTCGACGTCTGCGGGTAGTTCTCCCTCAATTACTTCAATGCGACCTTTGGCGATCCCCGGATTCAAGCCCCGGATCCGATTTTGGGCAGAAAGTTGCATCACCTGATTGGAAAGGTCAACTTGTTGTGATACGAAATCGCTGAGTTGTCCCACCGCATTGCCCAGGGGTAATAGAACCGAACCTCGTATCTGGTCATCGACAAAGCCATAGGAGAGAGGTTCAAATTCACCAAATGTATTTACTACCTCTTTATAGGTCGCACTTACCATCCCTGTTCCCCATTGCACTACTGAATTGGAGGTATTGACTAATTCCTGTAAATGTTCCAGTTCGATCTGGTCCTGTGCACCGTTGGCAAGCGCTTCTGCCACTTGATCCCATTCCCATTTCTCCAGATACCCTGCTCCCATGACGGCACTTCCCGTAAAACAAATCTTTTCAATACAATCCTTTACCGTTACAGGATGCCACTTGGTACTTTCGATCAAAAATATTTCTTCCAGCGCACTGGACAGATCCAGGAGGTGTAAGCGATTTTTGGGAGTGTCTTTGACCAGCAGTTCCTGGCGGATAAAAGAAAGCATTTCCGCAGTTTTTGCCGCGAAATCGATGTCTAGGGAACGGTCGTTATACTCGGAAATCAAAGTGCCGATACGGAGGGCCACGGGATGGTCTTTTGGCAATTCTTTCACCATATCCCGGATCTTCAGGAGGTCGATTGGTTTGAAGGTGATCTCCAATTCTTTGATTAGTTGTTTCAGTTGATCATTTTGCTCTGCAGTTAAGATAGATGCATGCGTAGCAGAGAATTTTTTCACTTCCTCTATATCGGAAGCTTCCGGTTGCCCATGAATCTTTATGCGTAAATTTTGAAAATCAGGAACCGAGTCCGAAATGGATTTAGAAAGGGTGCGAATATTCATCGACCGTTTGGTTTCCTGACCGTGTGGGATGTTCTTGACGGTTTGTTTCACAAGGAAGTATTGATCCCGGAGCAGTTCATCATTTTCCAGGAGCCACAGCAGAAATCCGGTCCCCCAAGCCGCTTCATCTTCACTCTGAAAGGCACCCCGGTAGAACTGGGCTTTATTCAGTACCCAACCATTATCTATGCTCTGCAGATATTTTTCCAGGACGTATTGCTTCAACCGGGAATGATTTTCGGGCGCATCCCAGAAATCGGGATAAGGCGTCGTGGTCAAAATCTGACCGATAAACAGGTGATTGCTCCGGGCGAGTTCAACGACAACATCCTTGTACCGGGCTCTCTGGTGTCCACCCGGTTCACTACAAGGTTCTTTTGGCAGATTAATCGATCCGTCCTTGCAGAACCAGCGAATATCTTTGTAAGGACCCCGCACATCTTTTTTGAAATCAGCAATCATCGCTGAAATTTCCTGCGGAGCTTTTGGTTGAGAGAATAGACGGGCAGTATTGACTGGCAGGTTGAACAGAAGGATGAGAAACAGACATCTCACGGACATTACCAAAGGTTGTAAAGACACGGGTTGAAGTTTCAAAGTTTTAATCAGGAACAGTCTGCAATAGAAACCATATTTTCATGAGCGTTGTTCCCATAAATTGCGGATCGATCAAATATCAGTGCCTTTCATTATGTGATATAGTTGTTCATCCATTCGAAACCAAATTTACCACACAATTGTATTTATAGTGTATATCGTGAATCTATGGATTATATTGATTATTACAAGATTCTGGAAGTCGACAAGAATGCCGATACCAAGACTATAAAGAAAGCATATAAGAAGCTAGCCCGGAAATATCATCCTGACCTGAATCCAAACGATGAGGAGTCAAAGCGCAAGTTCCAGCAAATCAATGAAGCCCATGCCGTATTGAGTGACCCCGAAAAGCGCGAAAAGTATGACAAGTATGGGAAAGATTGGGAGCATGCGGAAGCATTTGAAGAAGCAGCTCGCCAGCAACAACAATATCGCCGCCCCGGGGGTGGTCAACAGTACCGGCGTAGCCAGTCTTACGGAGATTTTAGTGAGGAGGACTTTTCCGATTTCTTTAATTCAATGTTTGGTGGCAGTGGTGGCTTTGGTTCGTTCAGGCAGAGTAGTGGTCGTTTTCGGGGCCAGGACCTGAGGGCAGAATTGACACTGAATATTTCCGATGTCTATCGCACTCAAAAGCAAACCCTCAATCTGAACGGTAAAAACATACGGCTTACGATTCCGGCCGGAGTAAGCGATGGCCAGGAGATCAAAATAAAAGGACATGGTGCTCCGGGGGTAAATGGAGGACCAAACGGTGATTTGTACATAAAATTTAACCTGCTCAACGAGACTCCATTTCAACGGGATGGGGATGATCTGCATCTCCGGAAAGAGATTGATCTCTACACGGCCGTACTTGGTGGTCCTGTTGTAGTCGAAACTTTCGATGGATCCAAAGTGAAATTGAATGTGAAAGCCGGCACGCAAAGTGGAACCAAAGTGAAGCTCTCTGGGAAAGGATTTCCCGTGTACAAAAAAGAAGGTAAATTCGGTGATCTGATTCTCACTTTCCAAATTACGATCCCCACCCATCTCTCCGGGGAGGAAAAGAAGCTTTTTGAGAACCTGGCAAAACTGCAGCGAAAATGAAATATGAAAATCTTATTTTGGTTTCAGAGGTTTGCAACCATTACCAATTGGAGACCACCTTTATCGAGCAGTTGGATCATCATGGCCTGATAGAGCGAGTTTATTATCAAAATGACTATTACGTTGATTTAGACATCCTGCCCAGGGTCGAAAAAATAATACGGTTTCAGAATGATCTGGACATCAACCTGGAGGGTGTAGGGGTAATTTTCGAACTGCTGGAACGAATTGAAAATCTACAACAGGAGAATCGGAAACTACAGAACCGCCTGGATATCTTCGATTTTTAATGGTTTTTGACTCATTGTTTGTCCTGTTTTTTAAGAATTTAATCTTTTATTAAGGACTTTTGATCTTAATTAAGAATTCATTCTGAATAGACTGGCCGTTCTTGGCGTTACTTCTATAGCGACCACAGTTACCTAACTTAAAACTTAACCATTGCGAACGACCGATCTCGTTGCAGGCTGCCTCCTGCTCCTGTACTCTATTGGCAGCGTGCAAGCACAAAAAGCTCCTCTAGATAGTGCCAGCCAGGTACTGTTAAATGAGATTAAATCTCATGCAATTAAAAAAAGAAAAAAGGAAGTAGTTGAGTTGTTCAAGGATCACTATCTAGCCATACGGTATGATATAAATCTTTTTCATGAGGCATTGAGTTTCCTGCTTGAAAATAATTATCTGGAAATTGCCAATGATGTATTGTTGACAAACCCTTTCTTAATGTCGCAGCATAATGAACAGGCACTATTCCATTACTACCTGGGTGTTTGCCAAATGCTCGATGACAGAGGCTGGCCGAATTACAAACAAGCAGAAAAAAGCCTGAATAGAGCCGCAATTGAATTAAGGAGATCCTATTTGCCGGATTATGGCTTTTTTTCGGATGTAGAAAATGCCCGTGGTTATCTGTCCATCACCGCCCGGGGTCTAAGTACGGATGATGACAAGGATCTGGTCTGTATCGTACGGTATGAGTTTATTTCTATGGCAATAAATCATTTCCGGGAAGCTTTGATTTACAATCCGGAAAATGAGATAGCTGAACGGAATTTGGATACCCTCCTGAATAAACTGGATATGTTAGGTTTGCCTATACCGCCATTTCCTTATGCAACGAATCAAATATCCGGCTTGTCCATCGCCTTTGATTCTCTGAATATAGATTCTCTGCACAATACCTCCAATCTACCTGTGCTGGACTATACTTTATTGCCGAATAATTATCAATTGATCTTAGATGAACTCTCTCAGTACGATGAAATCATCTTATGCCTGGATCTGAGTGGTTCAATGGATGACCCTGTGGGCTGGGGACCGGAGACCTCCAAATTTTCTGTTGCTCAGCAATTGGCTTTATTTATTTGTTTGCAAATGAGAGCCAATGTTTTTATTGGTGCCATTTCCGTGGGTCAAAATTGTGATGAGGAAAGTGCTGTATTGAATTACCCGGTTGCCAGCGTGAGCCGGCAGGAACTGATGATGCAGGTAGATGCAATCCGTCCCTATGGACCAACACCGCTCAATAAACGATTGCGGATGACCAAAGAGATGTTTTCCATCCGGACTAACCGGAAACTGGTTTTTCTCTTGAGTGATGGAATGGATACCTGCCATGAGATAAATGAACTTTGTGCCACTGCAGCCATGCTGGCATCCAATGGCATCGATTTGTCGGTTTTTTCATTTATTTATGAATCACTCGATCCGGAGTCCCGTACCGCCTACTCCGTCTATAATTGTATGACCAATCCATCCGAAGGTAAGATCTACAAAATTACTGCCGATGGAGGACTGAAAGATAAAATCGAATACGAACCTTTCAGTAATAACATTTTGCAGTTGCCCCGGATGGATACTTCCGAATTGTGGGCGAATAACCAGGGGTTATTTCAATTTCCAATAGAAGGTGTTATCCCGCCAGTCCGGGAAATTATTGACTTTGAAAAGGAAAGAAAAGAGTAAGGAATAGTCATGGCCCTTATATGATAAGAATCAGAATAAAGTCAAGGTCTTTTTAATCGATCTTTAAGATACCAAAGGAGTGCAGCCAGGATCAGATTCTTTACAAAATGTAGTAATTCGGAGAGTTGCTCCACCCCGGTATTCTTCACCCAGAATCGATGCATAATAATACTGGAGACCAGGAGGAAGCCACTCAGTCCGTAAAATGCATAGTCCCAATATTTATCGGTAAATAGCATTATACTGGCAGCAATGAGTAAAGCACCACTCATCTTGACTGCCACATCTGCATTTAATAAATCTGCCTCGATCGAATATTTCATCATAATCCGGGGAAAAATGAAATGAAGCAGTCCCATAAGCCCAAATCCGATCGCTATGATATAGGTTAACGTCTCCGATGAAATCATGGGCACAAAGCTACTCCTTTACTTTCAGCATTCTGTGATCTTTGTCGCATTATATCGCATTGGTCAAGGATCAAAAACAAGTTGGACTGATCCATGACAGCTTGTCCCTGTCTATGATCCCTTGGTCTATTGTTGGATCGAACTGGACAAAAATGATTGGATAAATACTGATTTTTATTCAAATTGGTTGAGTACTTTTTTTAGTCCGTTCTTCCTTCTTGATTTATTTAAGAATTTAAGCAGTATGATGTGCAAATACAAAGTATCACTTTTATATTTTATTACAACGGTTATGGTTGTTTTTACCACCATTACTCTTCAGGCTCATCCTTCCTGGGGAATTGTGGTGGATAAT
>JAGQWZ010000657.1 GCA_020436835.1 Saprospiraceae bacterium
ACCTCGCCTTTTTTATTGACGGCGACAAATTTGTCATCAAAGTCTCCCTTATCCAGTCCACCATTGATCTCAACGATTCGTTGACATGCCGCTTCACAAGCTTCCTGGGGCGTCATGCCTTGCAACATTTTTTCCACTACATAAAAGCTCCCGCAACTGCGTATCACTTCTTCTCCCCGGCCGGTGGCACCTGCCGCACCGATCCGGTTGTCCACATATAGTCCGGCCCCGATGATCGGAGAATCACCAATCCGTCCCGGTATTTTTCCAAACAAACCGCTGGTAGTCGTGATGCCCGCTACATCTCCCTTTGCATCGATACCAAGTACATTGATCGTGCCGGTGGTACGCTTGCGGGACTCATATTTGCCGTCAGCCGGAGGAAACCAGTCGTCTTTGTCACTGAGATTTTCCTTCCATTCCAGCCAGATCAACCGGGCCTTCTCGGTGAGTAAATCCTCTTCTTTAAAACCATGGGCCCTGGCAAATCGTAAGGCCCCTTCACCAACCAGCATCATATGATCCGTGCGTTCCATGACCAATCTGGCCACGGAGCATGGAGTTTTGATTTTCTCCAGGGAAGCTACCGAACCGCAGTTGTGGGTTGGCCCGTACATGATCGAAGCGTCCAGTTGTACGATGCCATCTTCATTGGGCAATCCGCCATAGCCTACCGACGTATCGTCGGGGTCAAGCTCTACAACGTTCGCTCCGGCTTCGATAGCATCCAGAATGTTGCCGGAACGCTGCAAGGTATCCCAGGCCGGTTCGAGCACCTTTTGCCCCCAACTTTCTCCCCGGCTGCAGATGATCACCGGCAAGCCGGCCGGTCTGTTGTCCGGAACCATCTTTTTATGATAACTGAATGCATCCTGGATAAAAGGGGTGCTGACCCCAAATTGAGCCAGCATTTTGATAAATTTTCGTCGGGCTTTCATTGTGAGCTGATAAATTGGTGACTGACTTTAAGATAGCAGTTTTTTGACAAGACGGTATTTCATTTTTCTTCCTGGAATAAATTCACTTTTGCGATCGCCTAAATAATTCAACAGAACAATTGACGCTTTTGAGAGGTCACGAAAAGTGAGGCAGGACCAGAATGGGTTTTCCGGAAAGGATCTTAGCGTCTGATGCAGTTCAATAAATTGGAGCTGTCTCATGATGGTTCTTTTGCCTTCGATTAGGTTGCGACGGTTAGAAAAGCGTTGCATTCAGCCGAATCGATGGAAAACCGGAGGGTTAGAATTCGTGACTCAAATACTGGTAATAACTTGATAATCAGGCAAATGGATCAAGAAAGGTCCACATAGGAGTCACAAAACAAATAGTAAATCAATCCTGTTTTTACCAAAAAATATTTTGTACATTTGCGGCCTGAAAGGAGCGCGATTTCTAACAGTAACTTAAAATATCATATAATCATGAGTCTTACCAAAAAATTTCTCAAGTCTAAGCCAGTTTGTAAAGTAACTTTTAAACTTCAACATGAGGCTGCCAAAGATGCCAAATCTGCGGCTTTGGTTGGTGATTTCAATAACTGGAATCCTAAGAAAGTGAAAATGACAAAATTGAAAAATGGCGCCTTCACCACGACACTGGATCTGGAGACCGGAAAGGAGTACGCTTACCGTTACATGCTTGATGGAAAGCTGTGGGTGAACGACGAAGCCGCTGATAAGTATGTTCCGGCTGGTGTTGGTTCGGAAGAAAACTGTGTTGTTGAAGTCTAAGAAATCAATTTGAACTAACTGCTTTAGCTCAAAAAAAATGAAGGCTGGGAATGTTTTTCCAGCCTTCATCATTTTAATTAGATCGTAATTCATTACTGTAAATAGCGCTATTTGGTTTGCTTCAGCCGGCAAGGTGTTTTACTCCTTGAATTTTATTGCAATCATTGCCAGAGGGGGAAGATCAAGCGAGATGGATTGCTCCTGACCATGGTAATTTTTATTGACTGATTTAAAGGTCTTTCCGGAGGTGTAACCACTACCTCCATATTTTTTATCATCTGTATTTAATACAATTTTCCAGCTTCCGGGATGGGTGACGCCGATACGGTATTTATCCCGGGTTTCGGGGGTGAAATTACAAATCACCAGCACCCGGTCGGTCTCCTTCTTTCCTTTGCGCATAAAAACAATGACGGACTGCACTTCGTCTGAAAAGTCGATCCACTCAAATCCATTGGGATTATATTGTTGTTCATAGATGGCCTTTTCAGTGGTAAATAATTTGTTCAGGTCCTTTACCAGGATTTGGACGGATTGATGCAGTGGATATTGCAATAAATGCCACTGCAACTCTTCCTGATAATTCCATTCCCGGGTTTGTCCAAATTCACCACCCATGAACAATAACTTGTTGCCTGGATGCATAAACATATAGCCGAACAATAGACGGAGGTTGGCAAATTTTTGCCATTCATCACCCGGCATTTTATAGATCAGTGGAGCTTTGCCATGCACTACTTCGTCGTGAGAAAGGGGTAATACGTAATTTTCCGAATACGCATAGAACATGTTGAAAGTGAGCTTACCCTGCTCATACCTCCGGAAGAAAGGATCTGTCTTGAAATATTCCAGGGTATCATTCATCCAGCCCATCATCCATTTCATGCCGAATCCGAGTCCGCCCAGATGAATGGGATGGGTGACCATGGGAAATGCCGTTGATTCCTCAGCAATGGTCTGTACCTCCGGATAATTCTGATAGACCGCCATATTAAAATCCTTGATAAAATCGATGGCTTCCAGGTAATAATTCCCTCCATATTGATTCGGCGTCCATTCCCCTTCTTCCCGTGAGTAATCAAGATGAAGAATGGAGGCTACAGCATCCACTCTCAATCCATCAATGTGATATAATTCCAACCAGAAAAGGGCGCTGGAGATCAAAAACGAACGCACTTCTCCCCGTGCATAGTTGAAAATATGGCTCTTCCAATCCGGATGATATCCTTTTTGCGGATCCGGGTGCTCATATACACAACTACCGTCGAAGGTGGCCAGACCATGACCATCTGATGGAAAATGAGACGGGACCCAATCCAGGATCACACTAATTCCCTCCTTATGGAATGCATCTACGAGACGCATAAATCCCTGAGGTTCCCCCTGCCTGCTGGTGGGAGCAAAAAAACCATTGACCTGGTAGCCCCATGATCCACCGAAGGGATGTTCCATGACCGGCATAAACTCCACATGCGTAAATCCCATTTCTTTTACGTAAGGGACGAGATGCTCAGCCAACTCATCATAAGTGTACAGATCTCCGCTGGGATGCATTTTCCAGGAAGCACTGTGGACCTCATAGACACTAAATGGAGCCTCAAGATTATTGTGTTTATGTCTCTCTTTAAGCCATTTCTTATCCTTCCATTTATATTCCAGCTTCCAGACAATACTGGCGGTTTTCGGAGCCTCTTCCTGGTAATAACCGAAGGGATCGGTTTTTTGGAGGATTTGATTTCCCGTTTTAGGATAGATCTGATATTTGTAGAGATCCCCTATCTGCACCCCGGGTATGAAACCCTCCCAAATCCCGGAGGTATCCCATCTTACAAAAAGACAGTGTTCCTGACCAGACCAATTGTTGAAATTACCGATCACTTCGACTTTCTCTGCCATGGGTGCAAACACTGCAAAATAAACACCATCCTGGCCTTCATGATTGGTGAGATGCGCACCAAGTTTCTCATACAACCGAAAATGCTTACCTGCCTGAAACAGGGAAATGTCAAATTCGGTAAATAGTGAGTGGGGAAGTACTTTATTACTCATAATAGGAAGGTATAAAAAAACTCGCTGGCGAAAAAACAAAAGTCATGATTCATCACGGGGATCATAGTGGTGTATTGAAACCACGTTCCATCTCTTTTTATTCGGACTTCAGGAGCCTGAGATTAGCGTCGAAAGATGTACCTTTGAGCAGCCAAATTCAGATCTCAATGAAAAAAGTCGGAATTCTTTTTGGTCAGGAACAATCCTTCCCACCTGCATTCGTAGACCGGGTCAATGCCAAGAATATTAAAGGCGTAAAAGCGGAACTCGCTCACATAGATGAAGTGATGCAGGCGGTAGATAGTGGCTATGCGGTGCTGATCGACCGGATTTCTCAGGATGTCCCTTTTTACCGTTCCTATTTGAAAAATGCGGCTGCGTGTGGAACGGCAGTCATAAATAATCCCTTTTGGTGGAGTGCAGATGAGAAGTTTTTCAATAATGTGCTGGCAGAAAAGGTAAAAATACCGGTGCCAAAAACGGTTTTACTTCCGTCTAAAGATATGCCGCCGGACACCAATGAGCATTCCTTCCGGAATTTGAAATTTCCCCTTGAGTGGGAAAAGATCATCGATTACCTGGGAGGGTTCCCGCTCTACATGAAACCGCACTCCGGAGGTGGATGGAAGAGTGTATATAAAGTGCATGATTATGATGAACTCTTTAAATCGTATAATGAGACCGGACACCTGGTGATGATGCTGCAGGAAAATATTGATTTTGAATTCTATTTTCGCTGCTATTGTATCGGAGGAAAACACGTACACATCATGCCGTACGAACCCCGGAATCCCCATCATCTTCGTTATTTGAAAGAGGCTCCGGACTATCCTAAAGGATTATTGGAGAAAGTCAGGAAATTTGTCCTGAAGATAAATGAAGCATTGGGGTATGATTTTAATACTGCGGAATTTGCCGTAAGGGATGGAATTCCTTATGCCATCGATTTTTGTAATCCCGCTCCGGATGCGGAGATCACTTCGGTGGGGGAAGACAATTTCGAATGGGTGGTAGAACATGCTGCACTCACAGCCATCGAAAAAGCCCAGGCTCACCAGAAGGGTAAAATGAATCTAACCTGGGGTAGCTTTGTCCGGGATGCGGTGAAATGAGCATGGATTAAATCAAGCTTAGATTAGTTATAGGAACAACCACCCGTACAGTTAGTGACCTCCCTGCAGTTGGTCTCATTCCCTGCCTCATCGGTATCACAAACCGTGGCTGTTTTGTCCTGGCAATAAGCCACTCCACCGCAATCACATTGAATGGATATGGTGGTCCCACTTTGACAGGTGCAGGATACATTAATTTTACAATCCGAGGCAGATTGAAACATATCGGAGGAACTGGCGAGATTATCCATACCTGTATCAAATGACGAACCCAAATCCGGCATGGAAGGGGATGAACCCATGGCTTGTTGATCCTGGTAATGGTTGGCCAGCCAGCTTAAAATAATACCTTCTACTTTTTTTAAATTGGATGGATTCATTATAATAAAAGACTTTATTCCCGAACCTCGAAAATAAATATTGCCCTTGCGTGACTGACAGGCGAGTACCAGTTTATTGTCTTTTATCATATGCATTTCCAAGCCACTTCTGCCCATGAAGTAACGGTAACGTAAATTATTGGAACCTTTATAGTAATAATTAATTTCTTTCTTCGCCTGCGAATACACGATTTTACTCAGCGCGGGATCCTTTTTGCCTGCTTGTCCATGCCCATGATCTGAGGAAAATAAAATACTAAACAGAATCAGGTAAATAT
>JAGQWZ010000658.1 GCA_020436835.1 Saprospiraceae bacterium
AGGGTTCAGTGGTCAGCAGAATCCATCTAACACCGAACACCTGACTTCCGGCATTCCAAGCCAATTACCTGATTAGCTCAAAGTGCCAAAACCCCTAAATCCCCTAAAGGGGACTTTCTTTCCCAATCCCACATTTTTTACTGCTGCTGATCACCTTCTCCCGCTCTGACTTCTGCCCAATACTACATGCCGTCACCCGGCATCCAGCACTCCCAGGTTCTGTGCCCACCTATTCACCTGCTCAACTAATTACCTGATTCACATACCATAGAAACAAACCTACATTAAAATAATTATCATCCCCTTAATTCACTTGTCAATTAATACCAGAAGGGATTTAAATAATCGCAAAGTATCCTGATATTTTACCGGATCCGAATTAGAACAGATGATAACCGTTCCGGAACTATCTTTCCGGAGGCAGGTGAAAAAACCCCGATCACTACCACCTAACGCCATTTGCCCGAAGCCATATTCTTCCATACTTTCCGGTGAGAGATAATTACCGGTCTGCAATTCTTTGTACCACAAATAGAGATCCCCTGGATTGGATACCATGCCACCGCTGCCCTTGATCAGCCAGGATGTTCTTCCCCATCCGTAAGGGATGTTGGGACTGGCTGCCTGATTGCCATATCCCTCAGCCTGTGCATCTTTATCCATGCCGGACTCCCCTCCATAACTACCGGTATTCTTCATACCCATCGGCTGGAAAAATTGTTCGGAAATAAAATTCTCATAGCTTTTCCCGGATACTATTTCCATGACCGCAGCCAGCAAGGTAAAGGCAGAATGAGAATAAATCACTTCACTACCAGGTTCAGCCAGCAAAGGTCTTCCAAGAATTCGCCGGATGGCTTCCTCCCGGTCAATCCAGGTCAGATCATAATCCGCATCTTTTTCCTCATCATGATGAAAATTTTGCAGACCGGATTTATTACTTATTAAATCTCCGATAGTAATTGGCTTCTTATCTTCCGGGACGGATCCAAAAAACTTAGTAATTGAATCTTCTCTGCGGATTTTACCCTGATCAATTAGATTTAGGATTCCTGCCCGAGTAAAATCGATCGGTACCGAGCCTATGTCATAAACTGTACCGCTATTATTTTCCATTTGAGGGTCATGCCGTGCATATCCATAACCGGAATTCAGCTGAACCTGACCATTGCTCACAATAAGAATAGTCCCCGAAAAACCTTTCTCGACTTCCTTGGCGATCTGAGATGCAAAGTTGTCCCAGGTCATTGGAAGTAATTCTTCTTTGACCTCTGCCGGTGAATTCTCTCTCAGCTGGTAGTCCCGGATCAAATATGGTTCTGCAGGATCAATACCGACTTCCACCTCCAAAGATTGTGCACCCCGCAACTGCAAAATAATTCCCGGTTCATCTTCTGTTGGAATCGCCTGGATAGACATTGCTCCTGCGACTGCTTTACCCGTTTCATGTAAGAGACCGGAAAGTGAGTCCCGGGAATAAATATTGAAAATCTCCGGATGAAAATTCCTCTTAATAAAATCAAAATAATCAACTTCGGAATCATATTTTGCAAGCGACTCAATCTGACGAACCGTCTTTTCCAGTGCCGATTGAATTTGCTCTTCCTCGGTCATTTTCTGCGGATCCATCTTTTCTTCCAAAGCAAGCAAATCAATTTTGGCGAATTCATCCTGAGAAAACCGAAGTAAAACACTTACATCGACTCCATCGGAAAAATGAATATGGAAAAGGTCATCCTGTATGGACACATCAATAGCCCCAGCACCCTGAGTATTCCTGACCAGGTTTTTTAAATGCTCCTCTAATTCTTCCGGCGATTTACTTTTTCTGAAATCCTTCGAATAATGGTGATCTATGAAGCCCTTAAGGTCCTTGTTCTCAGGTTCCATCAGAAGTGACACAGTGGCCCTGACCACCATATCTATCTCGGGAGGAGGTCCTTCCTGCGCATAAAGACCAGGTAGTACCGAAGCAATGCAAAAAATACTCAAGCTAATCCAGGTTTTCATAATTCGACTAGATGTTTTACTATAGTTCACTAGTTCAAAACAAGCGATTCAACGTCCGGGAGGCAAGTAACTGGTACCTTACCTTATCATTTTGTTATGAATGCATATTTATTTGTTACGTATATTTTCGTGGACTGCATTCATCCCCTGAATACAACATATGTGAGCGCATTTTCACCGGGTGCAAAATCAATAGCTACCTTTACCATATGAAAAATAGCCATTGGATAGCCGTGTTGCTCAACTTCGCTTTCTGGATAGCTTCTGCATGGTTGTTGGTTTCAGGATATTCGATTGTTTCAATGGAATATACGGTAGAAAATGGAGTGGAATCCAAAATTATCGAGCGGGATACTGTTTTGATGCTAAAGATTGGGGGCACTATATTTCTTTCATTGATCCTTTTCTATGTGAATTTATTTTTTCTTTCCATCCGGGGATCGGAGACGCTGTCCGGAAGAACCATGCTTACCTCCCTGGCCATGCTCCTGGCCGCCCTGTTGATTTTTGAAGTGTTGACTTTCATTGACTGGATCCCACGGTATCCGGAGATACCACTGAGCCTGACCCTCGGAATTCTCGGTTTTTACTATGCCATTTCCTGTGCTTACGGTTTGGCTCTTTCCTGGTTGAAGTCTGAAGAAGTAAAAAAAAATCTGATCCTGGAAAGAAATCAAGCGGAACTATCTCTGCTCAGATATCAACTGCAGCCCCATTTTCTTTTCAACGCTTTAAACAATTTATTATCCCTTATCAATGAGAAACAGTACAGAGGCGCTTCTAATGCAATTGAAAAGTTAGCGCACCTGTTGCGATATGTGGTGGAAGAAAATCAGGGCGGAAAAGTAAAACTATTGCACGAGATTGAATTCATCCGAAACTATACTTCACTGCAAATGCTGCGCTATCATCCCGGCGAAGTCGAAGTCAACCTATCGGTAAACGGAAATACGGAAAACAGGGAGGTGGAACCGGGATTGTTTCTCCCTTTTGTAGAAAATGCCTTTAAATACGGAACGCAACCGGAGGAATACTCCCGAATCGATATTTTATTTGATGCTACTCATACTTCCGAATTATATTTTTCTGTTTCAAACCCGGACCTTAAAAATAAACAGGAACCCGGCACCGGGACGGGTATTGCGGCCACAAGAAAACGCCTTGACCTCGTATATCCAGATAAATATCTTCTGGAAATCGAAAAAAATACTAATTACGTTATACGGTTAAAACTGATGGAGTCATGAAAGCGATCATAGTAGATGATGAACCTAAAGCGATCGACCTCCTCCGGAGTTATTTAAGCCACTTTCGTGCCGTTGAGCTCGCAGCGACCTTCCGCAATGGATTAAAGGCGTTCGAATACCTCAATAGTCATGCCATTGATTTAATTTTCCTGGATATCGATATGCCACATATATCGGGAATTTCCCTGGCGAAAATGATCGATAAAAAAATAAACATCATTTTTACGACTGCCTATAGTGACTATGCAGTGGAAAGCTACGAAGTATCCGCGGTGGATTATCTTTTAAAGCCGGTTTCACTCGAACGCTTTATGCAGGCTATGGGAAAAGTGCTGAACCAACAGGATTCGGAGCTCAGGCAGTCTGAAATCATCTGGATCAAAAGTGGAGGGAAAAAATATAAATTACTGATTGATGAAATTCTTTATTTATATAAAGAGGGTAATTACCTGACCTATTTTACCCATGACACCAAAGTGATTGCCAGAGAAACGATCGGGGAAGCGCTGCACAAACTTCCTTCCTATTTTTGCCAAAGCCATAAATCTTACATTATTAATCTGCGTCAGGTCACGGCTCTTGAAAAAGAACGGATTTTTATAGATAAGGTAACTATACCAATCGGATCGACCCATAGGGAAATGATCAGGGACAACCTCAAAAATTTTTTCGAATGAACAGGTATTCGAAAAATGCAACTGAATACCCGGGAAAAGACGGAGGCCTCAGTTGTTGAAATATGGACACTGATTCGCCGATCGGCTTTATAGATTTTTCTTCTCAAAAATCCTTTATTAGTGCTAATTTACGTCCGTTCATGAAATATTTCTCATGCAACAAACTAAATTAGAATAGTGCTGAGAAGTATCTATTTGGATCTGGCTTATTAATTTAAATCACATTTTGAAAAAAAATCAAATGAAAATCTTTTTAGCCACTTTTTTTCTTCTATCCATAACAGCCATTTGGGGGCAAGGCCTATCCGTTGAAGGTCCCGACAATAATGGAACAGAGAGCACCCTTATTGTACAGTCAGGAGCCCAGAAAACACTGATAGATGGTGACGAAATCGACTGCATCACTGGTGCGCTGTATTTAAATTCTAACAGCATGAATGATGTTTTGCTCCGCACCGTGACTCGACGAGCAAACGTCACCGTCGGTCATGGATCTGGTACCGGATTTAACCGCGGTTTAAGTATCGAGAATGAAGGAGATAATAATGCCTACTGGACTTTTTACTCCACTGATGGTGATGGGAACCTGGAGCTATATTATAAAGGGTCTCTCCGAGGTGAGTTTAATTCTGTCTCAGGGTCCTACACCACCCCCTCCGATCGTCGATTGAAAGAAGATCTAAAGCCTTTAACCGGAATTCTTGATAAGGTTCAGAAACTACAGCCCACATCATACCGTTTTATTGATGATCCGCAAGAACAAGCACAAATTGGCTTCATCGCTCAGCAGGTTCGTTCCGTTTTTCCTGAATTAGCCCGGAAGGCCACTATTGGAGATAGTGATCAGACAATATATACCTTAGATTATGCGGGCCTTTCTGCGTTAGCCATTGCTGGTATCAAAGAATTATTAGCACGTCAGAATAAAATGGAACAGGAAAATGCACTTCTGAAAAAAATGCTTTACACTTTGGAGCAGAGAATCTCCCAACTGGAAGAAAGTGACATATCTGGGACGCCTTGATCAATGGCTTAGACTTATAAACTGAACAGTCAAGACAGGGAAATCCAAATGACACACGGGATAATGTTGGCAACTCCCATGTATCAAACAATGATTCTCTGCAAACGTATTCATACTACGAGAATCCAATTGCCTTGGGTGCATTAGTCGTACAACCAGATAATGAAAAACTTGTTGGAGCAGTAAGCTGATCCTGGCTGATCCGGTCAAAAGTATAAAAAAGAATGTAAAGCCACATGCTTCTTTTGACCTCAGTTGCTCATATGCTCGATGCTACAGACGAATTATCAAAGTCATTTACAGCGTAGCGATGATCGAGAGTCAAGAGCGGAATTCAGGAGCACAAAATCCATAATTAACCAAAAAGAACATCACGGATACTACTGTCCTTCTGAAACACTGACCTGGCAAAGGGACAAAGAGGAATGACTTTAATATTGTTTTCCCTCACAAAATCAACAAGATGATTAAGTAGAATTCGACCCGCTCCTTTTCCCCTTAAGCGATCATCCACTTCAGTGTGGTCAATGATCATTTTATCGGTCCCAGCCATTGAAAATTCCATGGCAGCGAGGCGGTCACCGCTTTCCTCAATAAAAAAGGCACCCTTGCTCCCATTTTGTTCGAGTTTTACCTGCATAAAAATTGTTTCAAATTCAAAAAAAGAAAACATTCTATTGAAGAATTTCCTATCGGAAATTTTGCTAGTGATTTTAGTTATGGTAGAAGGACAGCTTGCGGATACAGGATTTATCTGAGTCTTACTTTAATCCAGTACCCTAAGCGCCGCATCCACTACTTTGATCAAGTCGTGCTTTGAAGGATTAATTTTAGAGACTACACCTATTCCGTTATTTAATGCGAATAGCATACTGGCAATATCCTTCAAATTTTTATCGGGACTAATTTCACCCTGGGCTACTCCCCGCTCCAATTGCCTAAGAAAAATAGCCTCAAAGATCTTACGATTACGATCCAGAACCGGTCGCCATTTTTCATCGTTGGGAAGCAGCTCTGTAGTGGTATTCACTACAAAACAGCCTTTTCGCTCAGGATCACCAATGGCGGATTCAAGGCTGGCTAAAAACAGTTGTCGCAACCCTGCTTTTGCCGATTGCTCCGAGGCAAGTATTTTTTCTGCCGCTTCTGTATTCATTTGACGGTATTGCTCAAAGGCCTTTTCAAACAATGCGTCCTTGCCTCCAAAGGTATCATAGAGGCTAGCACGGTTTATTCCAAGGTGCTCCACCAGTTCCTGGATTGAGGTATCGTGAAAACCATTTTTCCAGAACAGTACCATGGCTTTCTTCAATACTACTTCTTCGTCAAATTGCTTATGTCTTGCCATTTTGAAAACATTTTGAAAGCGGGACGAACCCCGCCCTCAAAATTAGTCCATTATTGAACAATCATTCCAAATTGTCAAGAAAAATCAATTTGCGAGCAGTGGATTGACATTGATGCCACCATCAATATTATATTCAGATCCGGTGATAAACCATGCCTCATCAGAGGCCAGAAAGGTTACCAACTTGGCAATTGTCTCGGGAGTGCCTAACTGTTTAAGCGGTACCCTTTGTTGGATGGCGGTAGCAAACCCATTGATTGCCTCTTCCGGTAATCCGGATTTACTAAATATCTCCGTAGCTACCGGCCCCGGATTCACTGCATTGACTCTGATTTTGCGGGGTGCTAATTCCGTTGCCGCGGTACGTGTAAAGGAATTTAGTGCGGCCTTACTGGCTGCATAAATAGCGGTATTTGGCATTCCGGTATACGCATTGACCGAAGAAAGATTGATTACCGAGGCTCCTTCATTCAAAAGGGGAAGGAATTTCTGAAGCGTAAATACCGCTCCCTTAAAATTAATATTCATTTGGTTGTCAAAATGCGGCTCCGAGATCGCCTCTACCGGAGCTGGGTTGAAGATTCCTGCATTCACAAACAAAACATCAACCTTTCCAAATTGATCTTTTACCTGGGCCACCAGATTATCGATATCTTTTACATTTCCCTGGTCAGCCACCAAACCGATGGCACCCAGTTCAGATGCTGCCGCGCTCACTTTTGTGGCAGTTCTTCCCGTAATGATCACTGTGGCTCCATTGGCAATAAAATCTTTAGCGGTCGCATATCCGATCCCGCTATTGCCGCCAGTCACAACGGCTACTTTTCCGATTAATTTGTTCATTTTTTTCCTTTTAAAAATTTGGTTTTCAAATATTAGAACGATCGTTCCAAATACAAACATATATTTTTGGAATGAATGTTCCAAATAAATTTCAAACATTTTGGAATGAATGTTCAAAAACCATGCGGACCTTGAAACCGCATCCAATACCGAGGACACAGGTCTGCGTATCCATCAAGGAAATCCGAAGCCAAATATTGTAACTACACGCTGAATAGTGGAGATATAGAGAAAAGTGACCCAGTTCTGGCAAACCAGACTGTGCCACCAATAGATTTTAGGATTCAGTGCCGGCTAAGTTAAGGAGAGTCCATCGTTGAATTTACTGCAGAGGGACGGGTTTCTCCCAATCACGCTAGCTGGACGCGGTCCACCGGAGGCCGTAGCCTCCATAGCGGACACTATCCTCCGAAGTGTTCGAAAATTTTTGATTGCATCCAAATTATGACCTGAACCGACGAAAAGGTGTCTTAGCTCATTATTGTGGCTGTGTCAACCGCTTGGAAAAAACGACTGAGCTTTCCGTCCCTGACCGTCCAAACATGAGTAGCATTCGCTTTAAAAGAATTACCGGTGGCCTTATTCGTTCCCTGGTAGTAACCTACCATAACTACTTTGTCCCCCGTACCGAACACTTCCTCAACTGCAATATTAAAACCATCCCAGTATTCGGGAATTTTCATGAAGACATTCTGTACTACGGCTTCCGGACCAACAAAACGGCCATCTCCTTCCACAAAGGGTATTCCTTCACATTCCAGCCATTCAATATTTGGGTCAAACAGGGCAAGGACTGCCGGAACATTTCCTGTTTCAAAATTAGAATATGCTTCCTTTACTAATTCTACATTGTTCATACGGATTTGATTTTTAAAGGTTTAAAATCTGATTTAATGCCTAAGGGGGGTAATTGGCAAAATAAAAAATAAATACCAGAATTCAGTATTAAGATCCCAGGTACTAATGAACTTGCCGGTTTTTGCTCTGGCATCCTGTTGCACCGGCTCACTTCAAAAACTAACTGAGTAGATAGAAGGACCGACACTGCCTTCATTTATTGACCAAATCTCCCCCCTGAAGTGGCGTTTTTACCCCTCGTGGCTTGCACTGATAATTCAGATCTTTGACCTGAAGAATAAATTCATCAAACTAAAATTTATAAAAAATGGCAAGCGTTAGTACTTATCTCAATTTCGAAAGGAATACAGAAGAAGCATTCAATTTTTATAAATCCGTTTTCGGAGGGGAATTTTTTGGTCAGGGAATTATGCGCTTTAGCGATATTCCACCTCAGGAAGGGATGCCTCCCACTGCTGACGAGGATCTCAATCTCGTCATGCATGTCGAACTTAAGATCCTGGGGGTCCACTCCATCATGGGTACGGATGCACCTGAGAGCATGGGGTTTAAGGTTCAGCGCGGTAACAATGTTCATATTAATCTGCAGCCAGACACCCGAACAGAGACCAGGGCATTGTTCGATAAACTCTCCGCAGGGGGAACGGTGACCATGGAATTGCAGGATATGTTTTGGGGAGACTACTATGGTAGCTGCGTCGATAAATTCGGAGTTCAGTGGATGTTCAATTGCAATGAAAAAAAATAGACTTTAATTACCTTGTCATAAAAAAGATGGATAAGGTAAATCTGCAACAGAAGCTTTCTCTCTTTTCCGACTATTTTAATCCACGCATTGTTGGTGAATTAAATGGGCAGCACGTCAAACTGGTGAAGTTCAAAGGAGAATTTGTTTTTCATAAGCATGATGGAGAGGATGAAATGTTTTTAGTGCTGGAAGGTAGTTTCGACATGCAATTTCGAGATAAAAGCATCACGATAAATCAGGGAGAATTTATAATAATACCAAGGGGTACAGAACACCGGCCGGTGGCTAGAGAAGAAGTAGCTGTTCTACTTTTTGAACCGGCCGGAACATTGAATACCGGGGATGCAGGAGAAACCAGCCTAACCAGAAGAGCGCTGCAATGGATATAGTATTTATTTTATAATATATTCGACAATAAATTTTCATATTATTCCCGTACAGACTTTGCAAGAACTTACATCAGCGATTCAAAGAACCAAGCCGGAATTGTTCTGACATTCTTTTTTATGAAGAGTTATCGTCAGAGTTAAATGCGAGCTTCAGAAATATTGATTCACTGGTAATCTCAAAGCGTTCACATCTTTTTTTTGCCAATCTGGAGTGATTATTCTATATTGTCTATAGGAGAATTATATGACAATGATTTAAATATTTTGTCATCGCCTTCCAGAATGCTATTAACCTTCAGCAAGTGAACCCGTTGCCTTGATTCCCACTCCGGAATCAATCTGATTTTTTTAGCCGGCATATCACTTAACCGTTTACTTTATTTTTTTTGAACGCATAACCCGTAATTCAATGGAAACACATTCATTGCCCGTAGTCCGCCTATTCTTCTTATTTACCTTATTTACCCTGAGTTTGTCCGCGGTTGGATTGGCTCAGATGGAATCACAATACGCGTCCAATTGGTCCGATCCCAGCGGAGTAAACTGGACACCAGCCGCTCCCAGCTCGAATGTCTTAGGGCCTCCAAATTCCAGCTGCGTAGGTACATCAAATTCCGGTCTGATCGAAGCTTACTTTACCTTCCCGGCATTTAGTACTACCGACCCGATTGTTGGAATTGAATTTAATGTAAACTATGGTTGCGTGATTAATTGCACCATGCAACTGACCAATGGTGGAACTTTGATCGGCAACACCAGGGTCCTTCCCTCCACTCCGCCTGCCGGTTCATGCAATGCCTCACAAGTCAGAACTTCCGGTGGTCCCATGGATTTATGGGGAGCCACGATAAGTGCCACTGCCTTAAATAGCGGCAATATTGGCGTCCGGCTAAGCCGGATGACCGGCCTGGATAATCCTGTGTCAATGGACATCGAATCTGTGCAGATGGTCGTCTATTTTGGCTCTGCAAACAGTGATCCCGATTGTTCCGGAGCCAGCATCTCTGACCGGATCGCCAATGCCAGTTGCCAGGCAACCATTTCGGGAAGTGACGTAACCGGAGTGACCGATCCGGATATGGATCCGCTTACGATTACCGTCTCTCCCACTACCCTCAATCTGGGATCCAATTCTGTAACTGTAACGGCCATGGATGGCAACGACGGCAGCTGCATGACCACCATTAATGTCAATGTTGTAGACGAGACAGATCCGGTTATCACCTGTCCTATGAATCAGATCCGGGATAATGCTCCGGGATTTTGTGGAAGCGTAGTGAACTATCCTGCACCCACAGTCAGTGATAACTGCGACAACTCACCGGTAGTTGTCTGCTCCCCTCCGTCAGGAAGTTTTTTCCCGGTAGGAACTACCACCGTCACCTGCACGGCAACCGACGATGCAGGCAATATGGACGAATGTACTTTCACCGTAACCGTGAATGATTCGGAACTTCCCTCCATCACCTGCCCATCCGGTTTCACAGTTGAATGTATTGATGCCATACCAGCCTGCAACGCTTTAGAAGCCGTGGTATCCGATAATTGTCCGGGTGTTCTGACCCCGACATGCAGCGAAGGCCCCCTGGTCGGCACAGCGTGCAACGGGACGATCACGAGGACCTTTACGGTATTTGATGCCGCTGGAAATATGAACACCTGCCAGCAGTTGATCACTATCATAGCGCCCCTTCCGGTCTGGAATACTCCTCCCGGGGACCTATTTCTTCCCTGCAACGTGTTGCCTCAAACAAGTTTGTTGGGCTGGACCCGGGGTACCGGTGCTTGTCAGACAACCGGGCAGGTTTTGAGTACCATTGTAGGCACCGTAGGTTTATGTGAGGGCTATGTCACAGAAGAATGGGAATACACGGATCCGTGTGGGGTTACCATCAATCATGATCGGAGGGTTTATTATAAGATTGATACCGAGGCTCCCGAACTCATAGGTGTTCCGAAAGATATTTTTGTTCCTTGTGGAAGTGCATTACCTTCCTGGCCTGTTGTCACTGCGAATGACAATTGCGACGGTCTGGTGCCGGTATCCCGTCATCAAACTCAGGCAGGAACCAAATGCGGAACCGTCTTTTACGAGAGGATCTGGACCACCGTCGACGAGTGTGGAAACAGTAGTCAGCAGAAACAGACGATCCGGTTCCTTGATGAAAAAGCACCTACGTTAGAAGTCCCGAAAGATACGGTGCTGAAATGCGGGAATCCGATTCCTGAACCCATCTATCATGCAGATGATGAGTGTTCGTGGCTCGATGTGAAATACAGTGAAAAAAGGACCAACCACAATGCGTGCGAGTACACACTGGTTCGTACCTGGACGGCCACCGACGGCTGTGGCAATGCCGTTCAAAAAACACAGACTATCGAGGTCATCGATCCGGATGCACCGGTAATCACCGTGATCAACCCCATGCTGAAAAACCTTTCACTCGGCGCCAAAATGGAGATCTATAGTTGTGAAAGTCCACGGGTTGAAAACAGTGATATTGTCGTGAAAGATTGTTGTACTGATATCAGCATTGAGGCCTATGATCAACTTCTTACCATTGGCAACTGTGCGGAAAACGGATATTTGCAAAAATGGAAATGTGGGTATAATGTCTCAGATGGAGCAGGTAACAAATCGGAATTTTACTTTTTCGTATATCTCAGGGATTCTACCGCACCGGCTATTTTTAATGTTCCATCTGATACCACTTTGGCTTGTAGCGACACAATTCCTGATTTACCGTCTGGAGAAGTATATTCCTACGATGAGTGTACCGGTATTGACACCCCTGAAGTTTCCGAGAGTTACTATTATGATCCGCTGGATTCCAATCAATTTGCTTTGGCTAGGACCTGGTATATTTCGGATGCATGTGGAAATATGGCCCGCGACTCCCAATGGATCCTCACCTGCGATTTTGATACGATCTTGCTGAACCCGGATACCTTGACTACGGTAGATACTGGTTTGGTCCAGGTAAATCCTGTGTCCATTGGTCAATCGCAGGTGGATAATTCAGGCAGTGGTTCTGCCAGGGGCAGTCTCATAGTATACCCAAATCCCACCGCACACTATGTAACGCTGAGCATTGACCTGGTTAAGCCAGAAAAATTAAAAATTGGTCTTTATGATAAATTAGGTCGCCGCTTAAAATATGTGCAAGCTAAC
>JAGQWZ010000659.1 GCA_020436835.1 Saprospiraceae bacterium
CTTTGAGGGGGTGGTTAAGGATAATGCGAGATATCTGCCCGATGATTTCACCGCCGCGGCTGATCTTGCTATGCCTGCGGTGGTACACATAAGTGTAAAAGAGAGTGAATCTCTGGCTCAAAGCCGGAGGAGGGGTCTGGATCGAAGAGATCCTTTCAGTTTCTTCTTTGGAGATGATTTTTTCGGAAATCCAAGAGGTAGGGAAGGTAAAGGATCGGGAGTGATTATCTCTGACAATGGATATATCGTAACTAATAATCATGTTGTGGAGATGACGGATCAATATGAAGTTACACTCTTCGATGATCGAAAGTTCTCTGCAACCTTGGTTGGCACTGATCCCAGGACAGATCTGGCGGTCTTAAAAATTGATACGGAAGGTTTACCTTTTCTAAAGTTCTCCGATTCAGACAAAATAAGGGTTGGAGAATGGGTGTTGGCGGTGGGAAATCCTTTCGATCTCACCTCGACGGTTACTGCCGGAATTGTTAGTGCGAAAGGCCGGCATAAGATCATTCAAAGGAATGATGCAATTGAAGATTTCATCCAGACAGATGCCGTGGTCAATCCCGGCAATAGTGGGGGTGCTTTGGTCAATACGGATGGAGAATTGATTGGTATCAATACTGCCATCGCTACTGCCACCGGGTACTATGCGGGTTATTCCTTTGCAGTACCGGCCAATATGGTGGAACCGGTAGTAAACAATATAATTGACTTTGGCGGACCGAGAGTAACACTTGGTGTCTATGTAGCCTCGATTTCCGAATATGAAGAATATTCCGGCAGGGAGATGGAATCCGACAAGGGGGTGGTAGTAACCGAACTAATTGATGGTGGAGCCGCTCAATATGCAGGATTGGTTCCCACAGACATCATCGTGCAGGTTGATGAAGCTGATGTGAATTCGGCTGAAGATCTGGTCGCCATAATGAATCAACATAAAATCGGGGATAAGGTGGCAATTACGATTGTCCGCAATGGTAAGAAAGAGAAAATATTAGTACACTTAAAAGCGTCATAATTGATATAATCAGATTAAATGAATAAATAATTACAAAGGTTTAAGTTGGTTTTTCGTTTTGTTTTGATGCGCCTGCCAAGGAAGTTTGGCAGGCGTTTTTTGTTTTAAATCCCTCAGTTTTCTCCGGAATCTTTCCTGGGAATATAATTGTTTATTATAATGGGTAAGTAGCACATTACTTACCTTTGGTCTTATGTCAGATTCTATGAGAAATAAGCTTAGTAAACAGTTTAAAGATGCATATCAACAGCTCAACCCGGCTCAACGTGAAGCAGTAGATCGCATTGACGGCCCGGTAATGGTTGTTGCCGGACCGGGGACGGGTAAAACCCAAATTCTGGCATTACGGATAGGGAATATTTTACTAAAAACGGACACGCAGCCCCAGAATATTCTTTGCCTCACCTACACCGACGCCGGTGCAATCGCGATGCGAAAGCGATTGCTGCAGTTTATCGGGACAGATGCTTATAAAATACAAGTCCACACTTATCACTCCTTTTGCAACCAAATCATCCAGGATAATCAGGAGATATTTTCACAATATTCCAGCTTGATGCATATCTCTGACCTTGAGAAAGCCAAGATGTATCGTGATTTGATTGATGGACTTCCTTACGAGAATCCCCTGCGTAAGTTGCGGGGACTACATTATTTCGAAGCGAAGAGAATAGACAAACTTTATTCCACCATTAAGAAGGAATTTTGGACACCGGAGATGATCCTTCGGCGAATTGCGGAAGAGAAAGAGTCAATTGACGGAGATAGGGATGATGGTAAATATTTCTATAAGATTAACAGCAAGAACAATAAGGCTGGAGATCCGAAGAAGAAATATTACGACGCGATGCGAAACCTGGAATTGCTGAAAGAAGCAGTGATGCTTTTTGAACCATTTCAGCAGAAAATGAGGGAAGAGGGACGATATGACTTCGATGATATGATTCACTGGGTGGTAAGAGCTTTCAAAGAGGATGAATTGTTATTAGCCTCTTATCAGGAGCGGTTTCTCTACTTGCTGGTTGATGAATATCAGGATACAAATGGCTCCCAGAACGAGATTATCCGATTATTGGCTGATTATTGGGAAAGCCCGAATCTATTTATAGTCGGCGATGAGGATCAGGCAATATTCAGATTTCAGGGAGCAAACATCACCAATCTTCGGGAACTTCATGCGATGTACCAACCTCACCTGATTGTGTTGACCGAAAATTATCGTTCTACGCAACCGATTTTGGATGCGGCGACACGGTTAATCTTAAACAATGATGAACGGTTAAGTGATCAAATACCCGACATTGAGAAAAGGTTGAATTCTCAGGTGAAGTCGACAGAAAGCTTGCCACCGAAGGTCAATGAATTTCTAAATGTGGCCCAGGAGGAAACAGCGGTTTTTGATGCTTTGAAATCATTGCAAAAGCAGGGCGAGGTATTGAGTGACATTGCGGTAATCTACCGTAAGCATTCTCAAGCGACCAATCTTATCAAAGCACTGACTTACGAAAACATCCCGGTAGATGTCAAACACCGGGTCAATATCCTGGATGACCCCTTGATTCATAATATAGAAAGCATACTTACATTCCTGCATGAAGAACAGAGCCTGCCGGGATCTAATGACCGGTTACTGTTTAAGATTATGCACTATCGGTTTTTCAATATGGCGCCGGTGGATCTGGCCAGATTAGCCCAATACTGTTGGCATGACAGGAAAGCACCAATTTCACTACGTCAGACTATCAAGGACCGTGAACTATTGGACACTTTGAGCCTTACAAACAATCACGCCATACTTATTTTCAGTGAGATGCTGGATCGCTGGATTCAGCGGATTCCACATGTGACCATACAAATGTTGTTTGAATATATCCTCAAAGAGGGTAATATTTTTGGTGATATCATGGAGGGGGAATTGCGTACATACCGCATGCAAGTGGTGGCAACTTTCTTTAATTACCTGAAGGCGGAGAGTCACCGGAATCCTGCTATTGACCTGGGAGAGTTGCTGGATACCCTAAATCAGATGCGGGAAATCGGACTTTCTCTTCCCATGCACAGTTTAACCCGTAATAAAGACGGGATTAACTTTCTGACTGCCCATGGTGCTAAAGGCTTGGAATTTAAACATGTATTTATTATCGGATGCAACCGGCGAAATTGGGAAAAAAGTTGGAGTGGTCATCAGGGATTCAGTTTGCCATCAAATCTCCAGGATCCTAGTCAGGATTCTGATCAAAAAGATGAACGGCGACTATTCTATGTAGCCATGACCCGGGCCAAAGAGTCCCTAACAATGTCGTTTTCAGCCGAAAACCTCAATGGTATGCCCGATGAACATTCTTTATTCATTAGTGAATGTATGGAAGGACGGGTTGATTTTAAGGAGGTGCAGGTGGTTCCGGCCAAAACAGTCGATTTTTATCACTCTCTGCTCGATACCAAAGATTCGGAACTTCCCCTCCTGGATCATGAGCTGATAGACAAAAAATTAGAAAAGTTAGTGCTATCACCAACAGCACTCAACCAGTTTCTGGCTTGTCCCCGCTCATTTTATTTTGAATCGATCTTGGGAGTACCCCTGGCTAACAACCAATACCTGGGCTTTGGTAATGCAGTACATGATGCATTACATCATTTTTTAAACCGGCTAAAAAATGGATTAGAAGTCAATCCTGAAATAATCAGAGACCTTTTTGAAAGATCGATTGAAAAATTCCGCTCTTTTTTTACTCCTAAACAATTCGAAAACTATGTCGCCCATGGTTTGGAAATTCTACCGAAGTACGTTGAAAACAAATTAGATACCTGGACGAATGCTGAATTAGTGATTGCGGAAAAGGGGATAAACCACATTACTCATCGGGATGTACCCATTACAGGTAGACTTGATTTGATGCTGAAGGGTGAAGATGGACGGGTTCGGGTCATTGATTTCAAGACTGGCAATGTAGATAATAGTACTCTGATTAAGCAAAAGCTGAAACCGGCAAAAGACTTAAATGACAAGGGAGGTGACTATTGGAGGCAGGTCGTCTTTTACAAGATATTGCTAGCCGAAAGAGGAGATCCTAACCTCCAGCTGGATGAGGGCATCATGAGTTTTGTAGAAATGGACAGGTACGGCGATTTTTGGGATGAGCAATTTTTCATAAATTTTGGGGAAGTAGAACTGGTCTCAAACCAGCTGGTTGATTCCTACAAGAAGATGAAAGATCACGAATTCGACGTCGACTGCGGTCGTCCTGAATGTACCTGGTGCAATTTCATTAAAAACGACTATGTATTACCGGCAGAGGTGGTCCAGAACCTTGAAACCAGTGAGGAGGAAAATACTATTTTCTTCAGTGAGGACGCTATGCAACTTTACTTTGACTTTTAGACATGGCCGGCAGATTTTCCATTATATCTTTAGGAACTTTATCGGTGCTCTGAAATTTAAAATCGGATTATGAAAAAGCTTTTACTACTGTTTCTTTACAGCACTTTGGCTGCATTTTCCCATGCCCAAAACAAAGTTGATCTCTCTACTATGACGCACTTTCCTGGATTCATCGATTTTTATTGGGATGATTCCACTGGAAAAATCTATCTGGATGTAAAGAATCTGGATCAGGAGTTTTTATATAATAGCGGTCTTTCTGCCGGCGTTGGGTCAAATGATATTGGCTTGGATCGTGGCCAGCTGGGCCAGGAATATGTAGTCACGTTCACCAAAGTAGGAGAGAAAATACTCTTGAAAGCAAAAAACCTGGATTACCGTGCCAACAGTGAGAACCTACTGGAGAGACGAGCAGTTCAGGAAGCTTTTGCAGAGTCCATTCTTTGGGGCTTCACCACCGTTCAAAAGACCGTGGACGGCTTTTTGATAGACGCGACGAAATTTATCGTGAGGGATGCACATGGGGTTGCTAAAACGCTGGCCAGAAGTAACCAGGGGAATTACAGGATGGATGACTCCAGGAGTGCTATTTACCCTCCCCGCACCAGGAACTTTCCAAAAAACAGCGAATTTGAAGCAACCATTACTATGACAGGTGAAGCTAAAGGTGCATGGATACGTTCGGTCGTCCCTGATCCTGATGTGGTGACGGTTAGACAACACCACTCTTTCATTGAATTGCCGGACTCCCAATATGAGCCGAGAATATTTGACCCAAGATGTGGATATTTTCCTTTGACCTTTTTTGACTACGCAACGAAAATTAACGAACCGATTGAAAGAAGGTTTATTCAGAGGCACCGTTTGGAAAAAAAGGATCCCACCGCGAAAGTCAGCGAACCGGTGGAACCTATTGTCTATTATATGGATGCGGGTGCCCCTGAACCGGTCAAATCAGCTCTGATGACCGGGGCTTCATGGTGGAATCAGGCTTTTGAGGCTGCCGGATATAAGAATGCTTTTCAGATCAAAGAGATGCCACCGGACGCAGATCCGATGGATGTCAGGTATAATTTGATCCAGTGGGTACACCGGTCCACCCGTGGCTGGTCCTATGGTTCTTCGGTGGTGGATCCACGTACCGGAGAGATTATCAAAGGTCATGTCTCTCTTGGTTCTTTGAGAGTTCGTCAAGATTATCTTATCGCTCAGGGTCTTGATGCAGTGTTTCAGGACGGCAAGTCTGATGAACCGCTGGTGGGTCTTGCACTAGCCAGATTACGTCAACTGGCCGCACATGAGGTCGGCCATACATTAGGACTTGCACATAATTTTGCTGCATCAACGAACAACCGGGCGTCGGTGATGGACTATCCCCACCCCTATATTACCATTGATGAGAATGGGAACACTGATTTCTCTGAAGCATACGATGAGAATATAGGTGAATGGGACGTGCGTACCATACTCTATGGTTATCAGGATTTTCCCCAGGAAATTGATGAAAACCAAGCCTTAACCAAAATATTGAATGAAAATCAGAATATGGGCCTTCGATATATTTCGGACCAGGATGCCCGGCCCATTGACGGTGCTCATCCTTTTGCTCATCTATGGGATGGTGGAAGTTCTCCGGTGGACGAATTGAGGCGCATGTTGGATGTGAGACAGAAGGCATTGGAAAAATTCGGAAGCGATAACATTCCGGAAAACACACCTATGGCTACCCTCGAAAAAGTTCTTGTGCCTCTCTATCTGGGCCATCGATATCAGGTAGAAGCAGTGTCTAAGATCATTGGAGGATTGGAATACACTTATTCCGTAAAGGGACAAAGCGAGAAGACGAGTATGATTGATCCTGCACTGCAAGAAGAAGCGATTGCCGGACTGCTGAGTACACTGGATCCGGAGATCCTCACTTTACCGGAGACGATCATAAATTTGATTCCTCCGGTCCCTGTAGGATACCGCAGAGACAGAGAATCATTTCAGATACGGACCGGTCTTACATTTGATCCTATCGGTATTGCTGAAGCAGCTTCCGCATGGACCCTTCAATTGATGCTAAACCCCGAACGGATGAGTCGTCTTTTTGAACAGAATGCCCGTAATGGCAACCGTATTTCTTTGACAGATTATCTGGAAAGAATAGCAAAAACCACTAAAAAGAACATTGAAATTAATAGAGGGTTAAAGAAAGCCATAGCGGAAGTAGTCGAGATGAAATTTGTTGAATATCTCATCCGTTTGGCGGCAGATGAGTCAGCTCATCACCAGGTCAGTGGGACTGCACGAGCATTGATACAGGAGCTTCAATTCGGCATCGGTTCCGGAAGAAGTCCACATTCGCTGGCGGTGCTTTCCCTCATCAAACAATTTGTGGATGATCCTTCGGAGTTTAAAAGTCCACCTGTTTTGGAATTGCCAGATGGATCCCCGATTGGTTGCGATAGCCACTTCTAAATAAATCGCTTCTGGTATTGGGGAGCTGGGATCATACAGGAATCTTTTTTCCCAAAAAACCAATAGCGGTGACGGGCGATGAATTTGTAGACCGGGTCACGAATAAATAAAGGGATCAACAAAAGCCCTTTAAGCCAGTGATACGGAAACCTTAGATAACCTGCTATTCGCAGGGCGGCAGTAGAACAGATATAGGTATTCCCTTTCTCATATAGGACGAGGGAGTCTGTATCAGGTGGTATCTGATCTCTGATCTGACTCCCAAGCGGGCTTTGCAGGGCAGAGAATAGGAGATCAGTATTTCGTTCATGCTTCAGAATAAATTGAATGGAAGCATTACAGAGATTGCATACCCCATCGAAAAAGAGGACTGGGCGATCACTAATTTTTGATACTTCAGAGATATTCTCCATGTTCGGAGACTTAAACAAACATCGTCTCGTATAGTTGGCTTATGTTTGCTACGGGACAGATCTCAATGCATTTTGGTTTGAAATCAAGGCCTTTCACATGGTATTTGGATAGATAGATTTTATTGAACCCTAATCTTTCGGCTTCCAGGATTCGTTGTTCTAATCGTGTCACAGATCTGATCTCTCCCGACAATCCGACTTCACCGGCAAAGCAGGTACTTATTGGAATAACCATATCATCCAATGATGATATAAGGGCGCATAATACCGACAGGTCAATGGCAGGATCGGTGACACGAATTCCTCCTGCGATGTTGAGAAATACGTCAGACTGCCCAAAGAAAAGTCCGCATCGTTTCTCAAGGACAGCAAGAAGCATATGTAACCGTCTCAGATCAAATCCGGTGGTTGATCGCTGAGGGGTGCCATATACAGCTGTACTGACCAATGCCTGTGCTTCGATGAGGATTGGTCTCTGCCCTTCAAGCGTGGCACCGACTGCATTTCCACTACTACGCAGATCACCTTGATTTAACAGCATCTTGGAAGGATTGGCGACGGGAATCAATCCACTCTGATCCATCTCATATATTCCGAGCTCATCTGTCGATCCAAATCGATTTTTGTGCGATCTCAACAGTCGAAATACATGATTTCGATCACCTTCGAACTGCAGCACGGTGTCTACGATATGCTCTAAAACTTTGGGACCGGCCAGCGCACCATCTTTGGTGATATGACCGATGATGATCACCGGGATGTTGGTCTCTTTTGCCAATCTTTGGAGCATAGTGGTACAATCCCGGACCTGGGACAGGGTGCCGGGGGCAGATTCAAGCAGACTGGAAAAGACAGTCTGAATAGAGTCTATGATAATCAACCTGGGACGCAATTCCTTAGTGGCCTGTAAGATCTTCTCAAGGTTCGTTTCAGCCAGAATATAGGTGTTGGACGGATCACCGCCCAGCCTGTCAGCTCTCAACTTTATTTGGTGACTGCTTTCTTCCCCTGAGACGTAAAGCGTCTTTTGACCCCATGACATTGCTACCTGAAGGAGCAGCGTTGACTTGCCAATGCCGGGGTGACCTCCAATCAGTGTGATCGATCCGGCTACGATACCCCCTCCCAGTACACGGTCCAATTCGCCGTCACCGGTCTTTGTACGCCGCAGGTCCATGGCTTGAATTTCAGACAACGCAACAGGACCGGGATTTGCATTATCGAGGTTCCAGGTATGTGCATTTTTCGTCGTTGGCAGACTTACTGTTTCCTCATAAGTATTCCATTCGCCACATTGGGCACATTTTCCAATCCATTTTGGCGAGGTTGCACCACAAGATTTACAAGAATATTGTGTTTTTACTTTAATCATTATTATCTTTAACCTGCCTCAAAAAATCCATGCCATCTACGAAGGTAACAAATGGATTGATCTTGATTGCTTTTCACCTGTCCTTGCAAAAGTTTATCAGCGTCCTGTGATGGTAATAGCCAGGAATCAAGTGCATACAGAAGGCTAAAAAAAATTTAAAAGTTTTAGGAGAAAAACTGTGGTTGAAGGTGATCCTATGCGTCATTAGGTTGAACATAAATCACTAGGGCTTCAAAGGAAGCATCACAGTGTAATTAAATATCTACAAATAGTATAAATGTAGATTGTTTTCATTTGGTTTTTTGGGGTTATACGGGGTGCTAGTTTTTACTAGTGCCCTGTTTTTTTAATGGAAGTTTAATTGCATTCACCCTTACATATTCCTCTCTATTCTTGTAGCTTTGCAAAAAAAGGAACTGTGGAACAATTACACCTGCATATCGAAAGCCTGATCTTTGCTGCTGAACAACCCGTTAAACTCAGTGAGATTATTGAATGTCTTGAAACGACTTTTGAGACCACAATCAACGAAGAAGAGATTTTGGAGGCTATTGAGCGCATCCAGCAACGCTATGAGTCTGATGAATTTTCCTTTGGGTTGAATAAAATCAATGGGGGATATTGCTTTCTAACCAAAGGTGCTTATCATAATGTCATTGGTCAATATTTGAAACAGCACACTCGAAAAATGCTGTCAAAATCAGCGCTGGAGACCTTAGCCATTATCGCCTACAAGCAGCCAGTGACAAAAGCAGAGGTGGAAAGTATCCGGGGTGTAAATTGCGACTATACCATTCAAAAACTTTTAGATAAAGAACTCGTTAGTATTCATGGGCGTAGTGATGGTCCGGGAAGACCTTTACTCTACGAGACCAGTGAAAGATTTATGGACTATTTTGGACTGAAAGATATGTCTGATCTGCCAAAACTCAAGGATTTCCAACAACCCGACAACGAAATTGGGGATGCAACAACGATAGTGGAGGAGGCCATACGTTCAAATAGTCAGAATTAGCGCATTTATTTATGGATACAACAGACAAACCACTTGTCAATCGGGTAGCTCAGAGTAGCTTGATCACCATCAATCTAGAAAAATATTTTCCGAAAGAACAGATAATTTCTTTTGATCTCAAAGATTTCCTCTTCCAGGGGTTGATTCTTAGAGAAAAAGATTTCCGGGATGCATTGACTGCGTACGATTGGAAACAAATTGAAGGAGCATACCTCGCCGTGCATTGTTCTACAGATGCCATTATACCCACCTGGGCTTATATGCTGGTTACAGCTTATGCAACTCCTTATGCGGCTTCAATTTTTCTCGGCACCAAAGAAATTATGTTGGAAAAACATTTCACTCAGGTTATTGAAGCATCTGACTGGTCGCATCTGGAGGGTCAGAGGGTAGTAATTAAAGGTTGTAGCGATAAACCAGTTCCTGCCTCTGCCTATGTAGACCTTACTAAGAAACTGCAGCCAATCGTACAAAGCGTGATGTTTGGTGAACCTTGTTCAACCGTGCCAATATTCAAACGGCCTAGAACGATAAAGTCAAAATCTTAGCAGATAAAAAATACATTACATATATTTGTAATATATAAATAATTATAAGTAAATATGATGCGTTCAGATTCTTCAATGTTTCTCGGGGCAATGGCTGTTTTCATCGTATTATTGTTCTTTGGAGGTACAGAGTCGGAAGATAAGAGGGCTAAGGTATCTGGTGAAGAGGAGCAAATGATGGAAGTGAGCACTTCGCGGTTACCCCAGATTATCAAATCGGTCAGGCTCGACAAGAAATATATGCTCGCCGGAGAGGAATTTCCAATGGACAATTTCGATGCGCTGGAACGATTAGACCGGGAGTTGCTGGTTAACTCTTACTGGCATTCCAGTACCCTGTTAAACATTAAGACATCGAAACGTTATTTTCCGGTCATGGAAACCATTCTTGCAGAGGAAGGAGTTCCGGATGATTTTAAGTATGTGGCTGTCATTGAAAGTAATCTGCGTAACGAGACTTCCCCGGCAGGAGCAAAGGGATTGTGGCAATTTATGTCTGTTTCGGCCAAAGGGTATGGTTTGGAGATCTCTAATGAAGTAGATGAGCGGTACCATATTGAGAAATCTACGAGAGCAGCATGTCAATTAATCAAACGCTATAAAAATCGATTTGGTAGCTGGACAAATGCTTTTGGAGCATATAATATGGGCGAAACTCGATTTGCTAAAGAACAGGCAAATCAAAAAATGGATTCCTATTTTGATATGAATTTTGGTCTGGAAACCGGTCGGTATCTGTTTCGAATTCTGGCCTTGAAAGAAATCATGGAAAATCCAACGGATTTTGGCTTTTACATAGATGACCAGGATCCTCTTTACAGACCGCTTGATGATTGTCATATCCTTACAGTTGACAGTACAATTGAAGATCTAGGCACTTATGCCATCGAACACGGCACCAGTTACAGGTTGCTGAAAGTCTATAACCCCTGGTTGATTTCTGGTCGTCTGACCGTTAGAACCGGGAAAACCTATGATATTAAAGTGCCGAAGATCAAATAGGGATTGGTTATCAGTTTGCGCCTAGTTGTCCCTGCCCCTTTACTTCCCGGTATGCCGTCAGACCACATTCCAGAAAGGCAGCGTATTCTTCAACATCTGGAGTATATCCCACCGGATTATTTAATAGTTGCCCTTCCGGAGAAATCAACACATAAAATGGTTGAGAGTTGTTGTTGAAATACTGTGTCTGAAAATTTGCCCACTTCTGTCCATAATTGCGTACTCGATCTGTTTGCTCTTCTTCCGGCAGTTCTATTTTTTCGTCGACATATAAGGATATAAGCACGAAGTCATTCTGCAACCGTTCATTCACACCCTCTTTTGGCCAAACATGTTCTTCCATTTTCCGACAATTGACGCAAGCATGACCGGTAAAGTCAATCATGATTGGTTTGTCCACTTTCTTTGCATAGGCAACACCTTCAGACAGATCCTTAAAACAATCCAGATTGTTGGGACATTTTTTTGGATGAATCCAACTATATCCTGCCGGCGGTGCCAATCCACTCAGTAGAGTGAGGGATCGGAAGGTGCCCTTGTCCTGATCAACGAAGAAACCGGATATTAAATAAATCGCAAAAGCCAATGAAGCCAAACCACTGAGGATCCGTAGGGGAGATAACTTTTTGATTGGGCTATCATGAGGAAACTTCCATTTACCGAATAAATAGACGCTCAATCCAATGAAAATTACTATCCAAATGAGTAGGAAGGGTTCTATCTTCAGAAGTCCCCACCTTTTAACGAGGTCTGCATTGGAGAGAAATTTAAATGCTAAGGCCAGTTCAAGAAATCCCAGTACGACCTTAACAGTGTTTAACCATCCTCCGGATTTCGGCAGTGCGCTCAACATGGTAGGAAATGCCGCAAACAATGCAAACGGTAATGCCAAGGCTACTCCGAATCCACTCATCCCGGCTGTCAATTGCATGGCGCCTCCCTCTGAGGTCAGCGCACCCGCTAACAATGATCCCAGAATGGGACCCGTACAGGAAAAGGAGACCAAAGCCAGTGTCAGTGCCATGAAGAATATACCCACCATACCACCAACGCTTTCAGCATTACTCACCCGGTTGGTCCAACGACTTGGTAGGGTGATCTCGTAAAAACCAAAAAATGAAAATGCAAAAAAGACAAAGATGAGAAAGAAGAAAATGTTCAATCCAACATTCGTGGAAATATCATTTAGTATGCCCGGATTCACCGTATCCAGCAAGTGAAATGGGACACTCATCAACAAATAAACCAAGAGAATGAAGAAGCCATAAAGAAAAGCCTGTCTAACTCCGGTTTTGCGATTACTACTACTCTTAGTAAAGAAACTTACGGTCAATGGAATCATAGGAAACACACATGGAGTCAGTAAAGCCAGCAAACCACCTATGAACCCGAGAAAGAATATATTGAGCAAGCTCTGTCTTGCCACATTGGCAATTTCAACATCGCCACATTGACCGATTGGATTTGCCAAATCAACCGGAGGAACGGGATATCCATCTGATCCCAGTGCCATGGATGTCAGATCCTCATCATTTGAGTCGATTATGACGGTCTTTTGTACAGGGTCAATCTTGAATTGTACGGTGGTAGGAGGTAAGCAGTGAGATGTGTCACACGCCATGTAGATGATTTCTCCCTCAATAGTTTCGGGGGTATCAGGTACATCGTATGTCAGCGTTACTTCTTTTTTAAATTTGGTGAGCAAAATATCAAAAAAGGCATCGTACTCTTCTACCACTTTATTGCTCTCAATAGGCAATACTTGCTTTTCTCCATTGAAGTATAGCTCGGTTGGAGCCGGCCCAACATCACCCTCGATCACCTGATCATAAATGTACCAACCATTATCGATATGGGCGGTAAACACAACCTGATCTCTTTCGGTGAGGTAGGTTGCATCCCAGGTGACCGGGACCAGTATTCCACTGGTGAACGGTGATGAATCCTCAAGATCCAGTTCTTCCGCTTCCAGCATTTCGATCTCATTTTCAATTTGTGCCAAATCCTCTGCTTTCGTTGGGTCACGCTCGATACCAGCATCTCCGCGCTCATCGCCAGTTGCGGTTTGAGGAATCGTAAATGAGAAATCGATATCCTTGGGGGGTAAACAACGGGTATCATCACACGTCATAAAGTTGAGATAACCGCTGATGGTACTGCCAGGCTCAACCATCACCTTCTGGGTGATGGTAAACTCTTCGGTAAACTTCACAACGTTCATGTCAAACAGCGCATCAAAACCTTCCTTTCGATGGCCCGTTTCTTCGGCTTTGCCCACCAACTCAAGGTCTTCAGGATTATCATAGGTGATGGATGTAGCTACGGGGCCTTCATCACTCTCCAAATATTGAGAGTAGACAGCCCAACCAGGTTCGATGGAAGCCTGGAAACTAAGCTCATATCCGCTGGACAGTTTGTGTATTTCAATATTCCATTTCACCGGATCGAAGATTTGAGAGAATCCGGTGGAAAAAGCAAAAAGAAATGCCGCTAGGGCTATAATTCGGTTCATCTTTGTTGGTAAATTATATCATATAACATGAGTGACCTGCAAAGGTTTGTCCACTTTATGTACATAGGTCACAAAACTTCTCATCTTAAAACGTCTCGGATGACCTTGATAATATGCAGATTATCAGACAATGTACTGGAAAAGTAGTGCCATGATAAATAGCAGGATGTGCAGTATTTCAGCAAACTGGGAATCCAGTTCCAAAAACATTGCGGCAGTTACAATCGACATGGGAAAAACCAGAAAAAGAAGACTCCGGATATTCGTGTCTGATGATAAGATCATCAATGCCATAGAACCCATCAGCGTGATAAAAAGGACTGATATTTTTTTTCGCACATGTATATTCACTCCGGAACTGTAACTGCGCGACATAAAGACAGAGACCAGGATAATCAATGCAAACACTCCTATGAGCACATAATTCTTCCAAGTTAAAGTTTCATTCAAATCCAGAAATGACATAGAATCTTTGACATGCAGGTACCATATATCTGGCAGATGGTCGAAAAGAAATATGATGGCACTCAATAAGAAATATGGCACAAACAATCCCATTAATGCCCTCACCGTGTCGACCCATTTGTAAGTACGCAGGTATATTACACCCATGATACCCAGGATTAAAAAAATGATATATGGAAAGTAGAACAGACTGGCTAACCCTGCCCAAAATCCTACATTAAACATATCCAGATGTAGCTGGATATTCCGGGTCTGTTTGAATACATCCAGAAACATCAGAATGATGAATGTATTTGCAAGTAACATAGGATGAAGTGGGACAAATTCCAGCGTGGTGGAGGCCAGGAGTAGATAAAAAACACCGGGGAACAATGAGTTTTCATTTGTTAACCGGTTTAAACTGACCAATCTATTGATCTGGATGGCTTGAAACAGTAATATTAGGATGGAAAAGATTTTCAAAAGTACGGTATCCGCTCCCAACAAGTCATATAGATAATGAGATAGAATGCCGGCATGATCTTCCGCTATAATGGCTTTTTCCTGAAAAAACCAGGAAAATCTAAGTATCCCACAGTAAATGAGAAGAAAGACATTATATATGAATAGGTTTTTTCGAAATAGCTGTAGCACAATCGAATTTTAAAATGTTATTGATGCGAGAATTTAGTTGGGTGATTTCACATCTTGTTGCCCCGGGCAGTCAATCTGATGAATAAAGCAAAGTAAGTCTTTTCATCCTCTTTTAGCTTTGTATCTTCGGCCCGAATCTAAATTTGGCGCCTAAGCTACTAAATATGACGCTAACACTTGAGGCAATAAAAAAGCCGATTGAGAGTGAACTCAAGGAATTTGAGGCCATCTTCCGTCAGACTATGCGTAGCAATGTGGCTTTGCTGGACCGTATCATGTACTACATTGCACATCGAAAGGGTAAGCAAATGCGTCCCATGTTTGTCCTGCTCTGTGCCAAAATATTTGGTCCCATCAATCAGTCGACCTATACAGCCGCTTCCCTGGTTGAGCTCATACACACCGCCACCCTGGTGCATGATGATGTCGTTGATGATGCCGAAAAACGGCGTGGCTTTTTCTCCATCAATGCACTCTGGAAAAACAAGATCGCTGTACTGGTCGGAGATTATCTTCTCTCAAAGGGATTGGTGGTTGCTCTCGATAATGAGGAATTTGTCATATTGAAAATCATTAACGAAGCAGTCAAGCAGATGAGCGAAGGGGAGCTCCTGCAAATGGCAAAATCTCGTAAACTGGATATCAAGGAGGAGATTTATTACGAAATTATCGAGAAGAAGACAGCGTCGTTTATTGCGGCTGCTTGTAGAAGTGGTGCTTCTACCGTTATTGATGATTCAGACACACTCGACATAGTAGGCCAGATCGGACTCCATATTGGAATGGCTTTTCAGATTAAGGATGATCTTTTCGATTACGGATCAGGTGCCATTGGAAAACCGACAGGTATTGATGTAAAGGAAAAGAAGATGACCCTTCCACTGATATTTGCTTTGAACAACGCCTCCCGTTCAGAAAAACGACATATCATTAATCTGGTAAAAAACCATAGTCATGAGAGTAGCAAAGTCAAAGAAGTGGTCAACTTTGCCATTGATAAGGGAGGGTTGGGGTACACCATTGAAAAGATGAATTTTTACAAGGGAGAAGCACTCCATCTGCTGAAATCACTTCCACAAAATGAGTCAAGAGAGGCATTGGAGTCGCTCGTACACTTTGTTACTGACCGTAACAAATGATAATCAGGTACTCTTGATTCTGGTGATTTTGGCCCCAATTGCATTTAGCCGGTCATCAATATTCTGATATCCCCGATCTATTTGCTGTACGTTATGGATTATACTGGTTCCGGTAGCCGACATGGCGGCAATAAGCAGGGCCACTCCAGCCCTAATGTCGGGTGAAGTCATTTCAATGCCCCTTAAGGGAAATTTGCGGTCCAATCCGATGACGGTGGCACGGTGGGGATCGCATAGGATAATCTGGGCCCCCATATCAATTAATTTATCGACAAAGAACAACCGGCTTTCAAACATTTTTTGATGGATCAAAATACTTCCTCTGGCCTGAGTAGCGGCCACCAATATGATGCTCATAAGATCCGGAGTAAATCCCGGCCAGGGACTATCGTAGATGGTAAGAATGGAACCATCAATGAAGGTCTGAATCTCATAGTGATCCTGAGCGGGAATGATCAAATCGTCATCCACACAGCTCATCTGGATACCCATCTGCTCAAATACCCGGGGAATAATTCCTAATTCCTCATAGGATACGTCCTTTATGCGGATTTCTGATCTGGTCATGGCAGCCAATCCGATAAAACTACCAATTTCAATCATATCGGGTAAGACCCGGTGGGTTGTGCCCTGTAATGAATCAACACCTTCTATTTCGAGCAGGTTTGAAGCCACGCCTTTGATATTGGCTCCCATCCGAATGAGCATTCTGCAAAGTTGCTGGATGTAGGGTTCACAGGCGGCATTGTAAATGGTGGTTTTACCGGATGCCATCACCGCTGCCAGAATCATATTTGCGGTACCTGTCACCGAAATTTCATCCATCAGTATATCTGCACCCCCCAGTTTGGTTCCTTCCAGGTAGTAATGGTCTTTCTGCTCATCGTACTTGAATTCAGCTCCAAGATTTGTGAAACCATGAAAGTGGGTGTCTAACCTTCTTCGTCCTATTTTATCTCCACCGGGTTTTGGAAGGAATGCTTTTTTAAATCGCGACAGCATGGCCCCCATTAGCATTACGGAGCCGCGGATGCTTCGGGCTTTTACCTGGTACTCTTCTGAAGCGAGGAATGCCAGGTCGATATTATCCGCTTTAAACCGGTAGGTTCCCTTGCTTTGACGCACCACCTTACAACCTAGTCCCCGTAGCAGATCGATCAATCTTTCAACATCCTGAATCTCCGGGACATTCGAAATGGTTACTTCATCATCAGTAAGCATCACCGCACAGAGGACCTGTAATGCTTCGTTTTTAGCACCTTGAGGGATCAAATCACCTTTTAAAATATGTCCCCCTTCTACTTCAAAAATATCTGATGCCATAGTCTTTAAATCGGGAAAATAAAAAAGGCTGCCGTAGCAGCCCTTCAAATATATTAAAGATTTGTCTAATGTCGGTTCTTGCGCCGCTTGTAGTTGCGTTTGGATTGGCCGCCTTTTCTCCTTCTTGATGAAGACCCATTGTTAGGCGCATTTCTTACTGAATTACCTAAAAGGTCGAGATTACTTCCATCGGGGATCGACAATTCGTTTTTAGACATGATTGAGATATCAGTGACAATATTTTCATCACTAACATAGTGATCCTTGTTCCAGTTCTTATAGGCCAGTTTCATATAAGAAGCAATAGTATGAATAAATCCGTCTTTAATCGGACCATCCTCCATTTCCAGTGCTCTGGCGATCATGGTATTTACATTTTTTCCATAATGCCGATATTTCAGATCTGACTGAGTATAAGGTAAGGTGCTCAGGTCTCGCTTTAGATCATGGGGTTCCGGTTTCTCGCCGGAGGGTAAAACCACGTCTATCTCGTATTGAGCAATCCGAAAGAAATGTTTCCAAAGTTTATCCGTATAATCTTCTTCTTGTTTTCCCTGCGGTACCATCTGATTCATCAAATTGACGATCGCTTCGGCAGTTTGCTGCCTTTTGGCTGGATCTTCGATGGTTTTGGCATACTCGATCATTTTCTGGATGTGCCGACCGTATTCGGGTATGATAAGATAATCTCTCTGAGAATTGTATTCAAAAATTGGCATAAAGAAAAATTGATAATTGCTTAATTAATACTGGTATGCGTTACCTTGATTTTCGCTGACAGGGGATTGTTGGATTTTCCATACAAGATCGAACGGTTTGGTTGTGCTCCTTTAAAAAGGTTGGTTATGATCATTTTATTGCTTGCTTCTCCGCTCAATATTTTTTGGAAATGGCGGGTGATGTTAAATTGATAGGACGTAATTCCGGTATCCCCGTCATACTCCAAATCGCCACCAAAGAAATCTCCCAGCTGATTGCCAGCTGCCAGGATAACGTCTACTATCTCTACTTTGGTTCCATCTTCCCGTAATTCCTGGATAATTAACTGTTCTATAGGCGGGTTTAATGTAGTGTCGCCCTCATTCGGCACCAGCAAATTTAGTTGAAGTTCAGCGTAATTTACAGTTGATTGATCAAGAATGCCCAGATCACCCATCGTTAACAATATATCCGGTCCTTGCATGGATTGAAGATAAAGGATGGAGTCATTCACATTTTCTTCCTGAAACTGCTTTTCAACTTCGCTTCCGGTAAAATTGTGCTCGTAAGTATTAAAGGTAGCACAACTGCTTTCAAGGACTGGCATCTGAAGAAGTCTGGCGGTGTCGCCTGCTGTGGTGTAGTATAGATTCAGACGCGTCAATCCAGAAAACATTTCGAAAAACAACGCTCCCTCACAATCTTCGGTTGGTCTTAAACTGATTCCTTTGAACTTCTCCTGGAAAATAGATACTGAAGCAAAATCATCCTGAGTAAGTTGGATCAAATCACGTCCGATACGGTTGAGTTTAATACGAAGATGAGGTTTGTAAGCCACCGTATCTGTTCTCAGTGACTGTGGTTCGGCTACAAAGACCGTGTCGGTAAGATTAGGCACCAAACCAATCACTTCACCGATCGGTTCCGGATTGACTTCTACCGGACTATTGGAAAAATAATTTTCGTCTGTGGAAAGATCTTGAGTTATTTCAAAGATCTGAAAACCAATCGGGGCGTTTTCCATCGCTCCGTATCGCATCATCGTGGTGTCGTATTCGAGAGATAGAATGACCGAATCCAGACTGGCACCACTTAGATCCGGTTCGGTGAAAATACCAACCTGGAAGTTAAGACCGGCAACGGCCTGACCAAAGTATGGATCGATTGTTTGTCCGATAAAATAGGAGGGAATAAAAGCTGAATCATTGTAGGTCAGACTTGAATCGCTGGGATAAGTCTCCGCCCTAAAAAGTACTTCGTCGAAATCAATAATAATAGGATCAGGATCCTCCAGTATTGAAGTTAGGTCCGAACCCTTGTTACAGGAGAACAGAATAAGGATTAAGAAAGCCTTTAAGCTTAGAAAAAACAGCTTTTTCGACATACGAGAATTTAGCTATTAGTGTAGTTTTTTAGCTAGAGGCCAATATTGATTTATAAAACTCCAGATATGCGGGCAAATAAGAATCGGCCTCTTGAAAGTCTAAGATTGGTTTCTCTTGATCTTTTACTTCATCCTTAACGAGATCAGAAAGTTCTTTGCTGCCAACGATCAATGCATCGGCAAAGGTAATAGCTCCTTTGTGTAAAGTAATATTCGTACCATTTTGGTAGGGCTTCAAATCATCCGGTTCCAAATTATTGATCGAAGCTTTTTCGGCAAAGCGGTCTGAATTCGTCTCACTGCCTTCGTGCTCGTAGACGGAATAGACTACTTTTGCATTTTTGAATATAGGTTCATTGGCGTAAGCCTTGTGAAGATAAAATGGTACCAAACTCGTCAACCAGCCATGACAGTGAATAAGATCAGGAGCCCAGCCGAACTTCTTAACGGTTTCAAGTACTCCCTTGCAGAAGAAAATCATTCGTTCTGCATTGTCCTCAAAAAATTTCCCCTTATCATCCTTGAAAATCTGTTTTCTTCGGAAGAACTCTTCATTATCGAGGAAGTAAACTTGCATTCTGGTACCAGGTAACGAGGCAACTTTGATAATGAGAGGATAGTCATCCTCATCAACAATAATGTTCATTCCGGATAAGCGAACTACTTCATGTAATCGATGCCTTCTCTCATTTATCGTTCCGAAACGTGGCATTAATACTCTAATCTCCATGCCATGTTCCTGAATATATTGTGGTAGTTTTCTCGCTATGCTAGCAACGGTGGAAGCCACTGTATAGGGTTCCATCTCCTGCGTTACGATCAGCACGCGCTTTTTTGTTATTGCCATAAAACTTTATAACCTAAAGGTGTTCAGTACTTTAAAAGGATCGCAAAGATACTAAAAAATCACTTCTTCTTTCTAATCAGAATGACAGCATACGTTAAGGTTAAATTAAAAGCAATAAAAGGGTTCAGGTGCATCGGGGATTTGGACCTGATGGGCGATCTTCGCTACCCAAGCACCGCTACATACTGCATCAGCCAGGCACAAATAATCGCTCCATAGGTACCCAACGCATAACCAAGTACAGCCATCAAAACTCCTACCGGAGCCAAAGAGGGATTAAAAGCAGAGGCAACCACGGGTGCAGATGCAGCTCCCCCTACGTTTGCCTGGCTCCCGACCGCAACAAAGAAAAGAGGTGCCCTTATCAATTTGCCGGTGATGATCATAATAGAGACATGAACCAACATCCAGGTTATCCCAATGGCAAATAGACCCATATTTTCAAATATCTCCGAAACATTCATCTTCATGCCGATCGTAGCTACCAGAAAATAGATAAAAACCGATCCCCATTTTGAAGCACCAACCCCTTCGAGTGTTTTTACTTTTGTGAAGGATAAGAATAATCCAATGGTGGTAGAAAAAACGATGATCCAGAAAAAGGAGGATGTTAGAGAATCCAGCCTCATTTCCTTCAACCGATCAGCATGATTCTCCATATAGGGAGTGATCATATCAGATCCCCAATGTGCCAATGCCGTCCCTCCAAAAGCTACAGCAAGCATTAGGAAAAGATCTGTGGTGGAGGGTATTCGTTCTACGCTTGCACGATAGCTCTCAACCCGTTTCTGCAAATCCGTAATTGCTGAGGTGTCTGATTTCAACCACTTGTCGATACGTGGTGCAATGTTGGCGCCATACAGTAAAAATCCCATCCATATATTGGCGACGACGACATCAACCACAACCATGGTTCCGAAAAGTTGATCGCTCACCTGGAAAATCTCCTTCATTGCGGTTTGATTCGCTCCCCCTCCGATCCAACTGCCTGCTACGGTGCTTAAACCGCGCCAGAGTTCATCGGGATTTGCCGAAATAATATGCGGTGCAAATTCGAGAATGAGGAAAAGCGCGATCGGTCCGCCAAGGACAATACCAAGCGTAGCGGCAAAAAACATAATCAACGCCTTAGGTCCAAGGTTGACGATGCCTTGCAGATCTATACTCAGGCAGAGTAAGATCAGGCTGGCAGGAAGAAGATAACGGGAAGCGACCGTATATAGTGATGAGACATCTCCTGAAATAAGGTTCAGCGGCCAGTTTAAGAAGGCCGGGATAAAATAACACAACAGCAGTGCAGGGACATAGCGGTAAAATCGTTGCCAATTTTTGTTGGGAAGATGGGAGGTGTAAAAAATCAGAGCCAGGACAACCAGGAGGACGCCGGTGACGATTGCATCATTACTGAAGTATGGCTGCATACAGGTCGCTGTTTGATGCCAAAAAGGTACGGTTTACCCTCTACTCTACCAATTCCATATCCACTTCCATATCATTAATATTAACACTGTTGATCAGTACCTTAACCTGATCTCCAATCTTGAAAGAGCGGTCGCTGCGTTTTGATTTGGCTTTCATCCGGTTGTCAGAAACACTGAACGGCTCCAGTAGATCTGCAAATTGAACTAAGCCATCTACGCCACTTTCCTTCAGCGTTACAAAGAATCCCCGGTCAATCATCCCACTGATTATACCATGAAAAATCTCACCAACATGTCCCGAGATGAATTCAACCTGTTTAAATTTTATGGAATCTCTTTCCGCCTCTTGTGCTTTCTTCTCCTGATTGCTAATATGTTTGCATTGAGCCTCTAGTTCTTCTTTTGAGGTTCGGAAGGTTCCTTTTAGATTTTTCTCAAGTAAACGGTGCACAAGTACGTCAGCATATCGCCTGATCGGAGATGTGAAATGAGTGTAATATTCGAAACCAAGTCCGAAATGACCAATATTATAGCTACTATACACTGCTTTGGCCATGGTCCGAACAGCAAATGGTTCGGCGAAAGCAAGAACTTCATCACTTTTAGCCGCCTCTGACAACCGGTTGAAAGAATTTCGAATCTGAGCCGGCGATTGAATATCAAAATTGAAACCAAGTTCCTTCAGAAACAAACTATACTCGGCAAGTCTCTCCTCGTCCGGCTGATCGTGAATGCGATACACAAAAGGTATTTCGCGGTCACTTTTCTTAGCAATGTAGGTCGCCACTTCCCGGTTTGCCAGCAGCATGAGATCTTCTACGAGGAGATGGGTATCCTTCCTGATTTTAGTATGGATCGCAATCGGGTGGTTGTTTTCATCGAGTTCAAACTCCAGCTCTGGAGTTTCAAAGGCTATAGACCCTTGCTTATATCTCCTTTTTCGGAGGAGTTTTGCTATTCGATTAAGCGCAGTCAGCATATCAAAGAATTCACCTTCTCCTTCATCTAGTGTCGCCTGGGCTTCCTCGTAACTAAATCGCTTTATGGAGTGAATGATGGACTTTCCGAACCACCTCTTTACGATCTTGTTCTTTCGGTCAAATTCAAATATGGCTGAGAAGGTCAACGAATCTTCGTCCGGTCGCAACGAGCACAGTTCATTTGAAAGAACTTCGGGCAGCATAGGTGCCACCCGGTCTACTAAATAGACTGAAGTGGATCGGCGAAGTGCTTCACGATCGAGCGCCGTGCCAGGACGAACATAGTGTGTGACATCCGCTATATGAACGCCAATCTCAATCCGCCCATTTTCAAGTTCCCGGTACGAAAGCGCATCGTCGAAATCACGTGCCGTGGCGGGATCGATCGTGATGGTGGGTACTTGCCGCAAGTCCAGACGATTCGCGATTTCTTCCGGGTCAATCATTCTTGGCAGTTTCTTTGCCTCCTGCATGACTACATTACTGAATAGCGTATCAAATCCATGGTTGATCAAAATAGAGTCCATCATCACTCCATGAGTATCGGTCGCATCAAGGACTTTGATGATCTGACCTCTTGGATTCTTACCGGCCCGGTCAGGCCATTCCGATATTCTTACCAAAACCTTATCACCATCCTGGGCGATCCCCAGATCCCGGGGATGGATGAAGATGTCAAAATCAGCCATACGATTGTCCGGAATGACAAAGGCAATATTCTTACTCTGCCGCAAGTCTCCAATAAATTGTTCAGTGCTCCTCTTGAGTACCTTGATGACCTGTCCTTCGATTTTCTTACCATATCTTCGTAGCACCTCTACCCGGACCAGGTCACCATCCATGGCCTGTTTCAATTTTTTAGCCGGCACATAAATATCTTCACCCTCTTTACCTTCAATGATGATATAAGCTGCCCCACTTCGTATCTGATCGACGACACCGTCGTAAACCTCAGCCGGACCTGACATATCAGGGGCAAATTCTTTAGACAGCTTGAACTTATCATCTTTGATGTGCTGAATCTTCCCGGCTTCCTGTAACCTGGAGAGGGTATCTTCTACGGAAGTCTTGCTGTTTTTTATGCCTAATTTCTTGATGATTTGTTTGGCATTATACCTTTTGGAGGGGCGTCGGATAAAAAGTTTTAAAACGACATGTTGGAGTTTTCGGGCAGGTAACTTCTGCCCTTTAATGGAGCGTTTAACCATATTAAATGTTAGGGTTGGGTAAATGATTTAGATAATAATCACGAGTGCCTGCGATCTTAATTCTCACTAATCATCTGCAAGATGTCACCGGTCTCTGCAATTTCCAGTTGATAGGTGTGACTCTGGGCTGCAGTATATAACCGCTCATCCAACGGCCCGATGCCTTCAGCGATCAATATAAGACCTTCTTCATCTATCGTGGCAATTCTCTTTAATAATGTCGAACCGTCTGATTTCGTTCCACCGATGATCCGGCTACTGATGGGGCGGCCGTTATTCTGGAAGGTAGCCAAAATATACTCATAAGTCATCAAAGAGGCTTTCCAGTAGACAAGAGCCTGGTACTGTTCGGTACCAGGTAAACGAAAACAGGCGGCATATTCGGTATAGGGATCGTCCACCTCCTCCGGTGCCTGTAAAAACTTTTGAATGTATCCTTCGGGAAGGGGTTTATTCTCTTGTAGGAATATATGATGAAGATCAGAGGTCAAAGTTATTGGCAACTCAATTAAAGGAAAATATTCCAGGAAGCCGCCAAGGGATAATATTCTATTTGCCATAGTGGTTTTGTGCTATCAGCACTTTCTAATTATTTGCAAAGGTAAAACAAAGATAAAGGCCTATCTTACCAACCACACTTAATGTTGTTTTGTTGGCTAAAAATTTTAGAATTATTCTAAATAAAAAGGAAGAACCGAACACTTAATTTCCGATTTGTTTAGACAATGGATATGAGATAGCTTTGTCTCTGCCTGACTAAAGTAGGACCTATGAATTGGTTTATTGCATTCTTGAAATCGAGTCTGGGAAGAAAACTCATTATGAGTTTGACCGGGCTTTTTCTCATCATGTTTTTGATTGTACACCTCAGTGGGAACTTTCAGCTCCTTCTGGACGACGGAGGTGAAAAGTTTAACTTATACACCAAGTTTATGACGAGTAACCCGTTGATCAAAACGATTTCCTACCTGCTCTACTTCTTCATATTACTGCACACGATCCAGGGTTTATTGATCTGGAGACACAATCGAGCGGCCAGGAAGAACCGCTATGCCGTTCCCGGGACGAAAACCTCCACTTTTGCCGCTCGTAACATGGCTTATCTTGGTATGGTGATTTTCATATTCCTGGTGATTCATATGTGGCAATTCTGGTTTCAAATGAAGATCGGCGGAACCAATATGATCACCTACGAAGGACATGAGCCGGTCAAAGATCTCTACGAAATCGTAGCCTACGCTTTTAGTCAATGGTGGTATGTGGTCTTTTATGTAGTGTGTATGATTTTTTTGGGGTATCATCTTGCTCATGGATTCCAAAGTGCATTTCAAACATTAGGTATAAATCATAAGAAATATACTCCCTGGATAAAAGGCATTGGCATGATCTATAGCATCCTGGTCCCGCTGGGTTTTGCGGCCATACCCGTCATATTTTATTTATCGCGTTAAGAAATAATACTATGAGTTTAGATGGAAAAGTCCCTGCCGGAGAATTGTCAGAAAAGTGGACAACCTATAAATCTACTATGCCTCTGGTTGCCCCTAACAACAAGCGCAGACTGGAGATTATTGTAGTTGGTACTGGTTTGGCTGGCGCATCTGCAGCTGCGAGCCTGGGAGAGTTAGGGTATAAGGTAAAGTGCTTTACCTTTCATGATAGCCCGCGAAGAGCACATAGCATTGCAGCCCAGGGGGGAATTAATGCGTCAAAGAACTACATGAATGATGGTGACAGCGTATACCGTCTTTTCTATGATACGATTAAAGGAGGCGACTATCGTTCGCGTGAAGCCAACGTACATCGATTGGCAGAGGTAAGTGGTGATATTATCGATCAGTGCGTGGCTCAGGGAGTTCCCTTTGCCAGAGAGTACGGTGGATTACTTGAAAACCGTTCTTTCGGAGGTGTTCAGGTTTCGCGTACTTTCTATGCCAGGGGCCAGACGGGTCAGCAACTATTGATCGGCGCCTATCAGGCGTTATCCCGCCAGATTTCTCTGGGATCTGTGACGATGTACAACCGGCATGAGATGCTTGATTTGGTTATGATCGATGGAAAGGCAAGAGGAATAATAGCCCGTAACCTGCTTACCGGCAAATTGGAGCGCTTTGCTGCGCACTGTGTGATTTTGGCTACCGGAGGATATGGTAATGTGTTTTATTTATCCACGAATGCAATGGGGTGCAATGTGACTGCTGCCTGGCGCGCGGTAAAACGTGGTGCCTTGATGGCAAATCCCTGTTACACGCAAATTCATCCCACGTGTATTCCGGTATCGGGCGATTATCAGTCAAAGCTGACCCTTATGTCGGAGTCCTTGCGGAATGATGGACGGGTCTGGGTGCCGAAAAACAAGGAAGATGTTGAAGCAATTCGCAATGGAAGTCTCAAACCGGAGGACTTGCCGGAGGATCGACGTGATTATTATCTCGAACGGCGGTATCCTGCCTTTGGAAATCTGGTACCGCGAGATGTAGCCTCCAGGGCGGCAAAAATAGCCTGTGATGAAGGCCTGGGCGTGAACAAGTCGGGGTTAGCTGTATTTCTCGATTTTGCCGATGCCATTGAACGATATGGTAAGTCTGAGGCTCATTCAAAAGGGATACACAATGCAGACAAGGCCACGGTAACAAAACTGGGAGAGAAAATCATCGAGGAAAAGTATGGTAACCTGTTCGAGATGTATGAAAAGATCACGGGTCAGGATCCCTATAAAACACCCATGATGATTTATCCGGCAGTGCATTATACCATGGGTGGACTTTGGGTAGATTATAATCTGGAAACCAATATTCCGGGATTGTTTGCACTGGGTGAATGCAATTTCTCTGATCATGGTGCTAACCGGCTTGGTGCCTCCGCTCTCATGCAAGGTCTGGCTGACGGGTATTTTGTAATTCCTTATACGGTAGGAACTTTTTTGGCGGAAGAAATCCGTACTCCGGCATTCTCAACCGATCATCCCGCATTTGAAGAGGCCGAAAAAGCCACCGATGATAGATTGACAAAATTATTAAGCATAAATGGTTCGCAAACCGTAGAGCA
>JAGQWZ010000071.1 GCA_020436835.1 Saprospiraceae bacterium
GGCCTATCCTCTCATCCGAAGGTCATCAAAGCAGCCCATGCCGCAATTGATCAATATGGTTTTGGATTGTCTTCGGTACGATTTATTTGTGGAACCCAAACCGTACACAAAGAGCTGGAGCGGAAGACCGCTGAATTCCTGGGCATGGAAGACTGCATATTGTACGCGGCGGCCTTTGACGCCAACGGCGGTCTGTTCGAACCGCTCCTTGGTGCCGAAGATGCCATTATTTCAGACGAACTAAATCATGCTTCTATCATCGATGGCATTAGACTATGTAAAGCGGCAAGATACCGCTATCGTACGAACGACATGAAACATCTGGAGGAACAGCTCCAGGCTGCCAGGGGTGCAAGGCGACGAATGATTGCTACCGATGGTGTCTTCAGCATGGACGGCACCATTGCCCAGATTGACAAGATCTGCGATCTTGCCGAGCAGTACGATGCCATGGTGATGGTCGATGATTGTCATGCTACGGGATTCATCGGCAAAACCGGCCGAGGCACCCATGAATATCGCAATGCCATGGGAAGAGTAGATATCATCACCGGCACTTATGGCAAAGCCCTTGGAGGCGCCTCCGGTGGTTTCACCGCTGCACGAAAGGAGATCGTCGAACTTCTACGGCAGCGAAGCCGGCCATACCTCTTTTCTAATACATTGGCACCGGCCATCGCTGGAGCTTCGATTGAGGTTCTGGATATGTTAAGCGCCTCTACCCATCTACGGGATAAGTTGGAGACCAATACCGGTAAATTCCGGTCTGCAATAGCGGAAGCGGGATTTGACATCATCCCGGGTGAACATCCGATCACCCCTATCATGCTCTACGATGCCGTACTTGCCCAGAAGTTTGCCCGAATGCTCCTGGAGGAAGGTATATACGTTATCGGATTCTTTTATCCGGTCGTACCAAAGGGAAAAGCCAGGATCCGGGTTCAGATATCTGCTGCCCATGAAGCAGAAGATATAGAGAAAGCCGTTACCGCTTTTTCAACCGTGGGGAAAAAACTGGGGGTCATCTGATCGATTAAGTCAGGCTGACCCTGATCTAAATGTCAGGCATCAACCACTCAGGCAACCACATTACAATGCCGGGAAAAATGATGATAAGAACCAGCATGACCAACATCGGAACTAAAATAATTGCCACATATTTTAGCGCCTGAGATACTTTGATCTCTCCCAAAGCACAGGTGATCAGAAGACATAAACCATAGGGCGGCGTGACCAGACCGAATGCCAGAGAAACCACCCCGATTATCGCAAAATGGATTGGATGAAATCCTACGGATTCTGCTACAGGCCACAAAACCGTGCCCAGAATGATGATGGCTGGTATGGCATCGATAAACATTCCAATCACCAGAAAGGCAAAAGCGATCATTAATCCGGTTCCGGTAAATCCCAGCTGCAGGGCGGCCAGGTGACTGACAATCGCATCAGGTACCTTGAAAAAAGCCAGTAAAAATGCAAAAGCACTTGCCGTACCAACTGCAAAAAGTGCAATAGCAGAAAAACGTCCGGACTCATATATAACCGACAGGAATCTCTCTCGGTTGACGGTACGGTACACCGACGCACCCAGAAACATGGAATATAGTACTGCAACGAGAGAGGCTTCCGTGGCCGTGAAAAACCCGGCGGTGATGCCACCAACAATGATCAAAGGTGTCAACATTGGTACCATGGCACTCGCCAGGCTGGAAATGAAGACAGAAAAAGAGGGAAAAGGAGTCCGATGGTATCCTTTCCTTTTTGCATAGATATACATTGTCACCATCATTGATAAGCCAATGGCCGTGCCGGGGATGATGCCAGCCAGAAAAAGGCCACCTATCGAGACGGACATGACTCCTCCCCAAATTATCATTAATACACTAGGAGGTATGATGACACCCATGACCGATGAACAGGCAGTGATGGCCACCGACATACCAGTGTGATATCCTTCCTTCTTCATTGCCGGTATCATAATCGCCCCGATTCCTGCTGAATCAGCCGTGGACGAACCAGAGATCCCGGCAAATAACATACTGACCATAATATTTACATGCCCAAGTCCGCCAGGCAGAAACCCGATCAGTGCTTTAGCGAAGTTCACCAGACGGTCAGTAATTCCCGCGGCATTCATGAGATTAGCTGCCAACAGAAAAAAAGGAACGGCCAACAACAGAAACGAATTATAAGCCTGAAACATCTCCGTAAATAACAGGGTTATGGTCAACCGATCGTGAAATAAAAAAATGGGAATGGTAGAAAGCCCTAGGGCAAATGAAACAGGTACCCGTAAAAGAACCAGGAATAAAAATGTCAGAATTAATATCAACGCAACTTCTCCCGGTCCCACTATTTGTTTTTTTCCATGTAAAAGTCAAATAATTGTTCCAATACAAAAAAGATCCAACTAAGTCCGGCTAAAGGCCAGGCTATATAAATAGAAACCATAGGCAGTCCGGCAATTTCCGACTTCTGCAACATGCCCGTATTGGCAAACTGCCATCCTCCAATCAAAAAGAAAATGGAAAATATCAGCATTAACACGAGTAGTATTTGTTTCAATAGTGACTCTATTTGCGGGTTAAAAGTCTTTAGCATATCGACACTGAAATGAGTGCTTTCCCGCACTGCAATGGTAGAACCCAGCATGATGATCCAAATAAAGGCAAACCTTGCAATCTCTTCTGTCCAAATATATCGGGGGACAAAAGGCACAAAGCGTGAAATAATCTGCAGGAAAACAGGCACAATTAATAATAGCATCATTAAAGTCAAAAGAACTTTTAGTACTTGACTATAGACTTTTAAGATTTTCTTCATTATTCAATGGCATCGATGGCTTCTAAAATTTCTGTTGCTCCGATTTCTCGGGCGAAAGCTTTTTTTACCGGCTCTGCCCTGCGGAGCATTTCGTCGCGATCTTCAAACTGGTATATTTTCACTTTGCCGGAAGCTTCGAGTTTCTCAAGAGTTGGGTCGTCCTGCCCCATCTCTATGCCACGTTCATAAGCCATTGCTTCAGTCGCTGCTTTCAACATTGCCTCACGTAGAGAAGCAGGAAAGGAGCGAAAGCGTTTAGCATTAAAAAAAAGCGGACGAACAATATAGGACACAGAAGTAAATGAAATATCCTTTGCTACTTCATACCATTTAAGCAAATCAATAACTGCAGCAGAATTCTCTGCTCCTTCGATCACTCCAGTCTGGATGGCATTATAAATTTCGTCACTGCTTATCACGGTGGGAATGGCACCCAGTGCTTCAAACATCCGGCTTTGAATGGGTGATCCCATCACCCGCATAGTAAATCCCTGTAACTCTTCCATATTGCGTACCGGACGCCTTCCGAAAATATGTCTTTTCTCCCCTCCTCCATAACCAGCGATAAGGACATCAGCCCGTTCCAACAAATCTTCTTTGACCGGTTTAAAAACATCCTGCTCGATTGCTTTCAGGTAATGGTCTCCATCACGGAATAGAAAAGGAATATCCATAATAGTGGCCATGGAAGAAAAGGTAGAAACATGCGAAGGAGCCAGAATCGCATAGTCCACCACTGCTCCAATATTCATGTAGCTAAAAAAATCTTTTTCTACACCCAGTTCACCGTTTGCGTGCAATACAAATTCGATCGGTTTTTCCCCTGTGTAGTACCTCTTGACCAGCTCTTCAAATTTGATCAGAGCGCGGGTATAGGCATGATTATAATCAAATTGGCTGGCACCGTGCAAAATTATTTTATCGCTACCTTGTTTGGCACTGGATAACCATATACCCAGGGCGACCACTGCCAGGGAAATCATAAAAGAAAAAAAGGTTTTTTTTAAAGCTTCTTTTTGCATTAATTATCCAGTTCTTTGATCCGGATATTTCTCCATTTAACCTGATAAGGAGTAGTATCCTCCCCCACACCATGCACCTGTAATCCGATAATTCCGTCGCTGGTGATGGCATCTTCAAAGTCTGCACAGGGAATTCCATTGATAAAGGTCTTAATCGACATCCCGTTACATTCCACCCGGTATTTATTCCATTGATTGTTTTTAAAGGCTCCGAATGCAGCAGAACCGGCAATAGGTCGGTAGATCATAAAGGCCCGGCGTGCCTCATCGTATACCCCACCGGAGGCCCCACCCTCTTCATTGGCGATTTCGACCTGGTAACCATATACCCGGTCTTTCGGAATTTTGCGGGGAGCAGGATGACCCTCATTGTCCCTGATCCAGAATGTGAGTGCTTCCGGTGCAATTTTACTGCGAAACTGAACTCCGGAATTGAGCTCCGGGCTCACCAGTAATACCTCAAACTCAAGGATAAAATTTGAAAACTCTTCATCGGTGCATAGAAATGTATTTGGACTGTTGGGCACTGAGGTTCCAACGATCGCTCCATCTTCAATGTGATATTTAGCGTAGCCACTATGAATCGACCAACCGTCTAAAGTCTCACCGTCAAAAAGAAATTTCCAATCCATTTCCTGGCTCACAGCCAGTCCGATTCCCGTCAGTACATGAAAGACTCCAACGATACATAAGATTCGCATAAGGCAGCAAGGTTGTTTTTGTCAAGATAAGACAATAATTAATTTCTCCCCTTAACTCCGAATGCGAATTCCGGAGGACTTAGCCAATATTCCAGAAAAGAACGTGATCATAACGCCGTGCGCAGATTCATTGAAAAGTCTCATAATATTGCTATTATTGATATCATCCACGAGAGATTTTTCACATGGTAGAACCATCTAAGGCCGTGCAATGGATCCCCCGCATCAGTCTCACATTTCTACTTATTACAGCCTATTTCTCTGTAGGTTTTTTCCAGTCTGACGAACATTTCCAGATCCTCGAATTCGCTGCACTGAAATTGGGAATGATCTCCCCGGAATTGATGCCGTGGGAATACACGACCCAGACGCGACCAACTCTTCAACCTCTCCTGGCGCTTTGGATCCATAAGTTTTTTCAGTTACTCCATTGGGACGATCCTTTTGTGATTAGTGGGGTACTCAGAATGCTTTCTGCTCTGATTTCCTATCTCGGCATGTGGTCTGTTTATGAATTCTTCCGGAAAAGGTATTCCTCCACCAAAAATCAGGATTGGTTCCTGTTTCTTTCATTCTTATTGTGGTGCAATATATTTATAGGGGTACGTTTTTCTTCGGAAGGTTGGTCAGGATCGCTATTTCTGATTAGCTTACTTGTTTACAACAAACTAAGTCACCGGCGAAATCTGCAATTCCTGACAATGGGTTTGATTTTCGGTCTCGCCTACCTCTGCCGGTATCAGGTGGGATTGATGATTTTTGGATTTTGCCTTTGGTTGTTGTTTATAAAGAGAGAAAAAATCTCCGGTCTTTTAGTCCTGACCCTCGGATTCAGCCTGGTCTTTGGCATTGGCATCCTGATCGATCGTTGGTTCTATGGAGAGTGGACACTGACTGTCTGGAATTACCTGGACCAAAATATAATTCATGATAAAATCTCCGACTTTGGAGTGGACCCCTGGTGGAACTACCTGCTTCAGGTGTTCTTAGCGCTTATCCCACCATTCAGCCTCATTGTTATTATCGGGTATTTATTCCTCATCATCAGGCAGCCAGGAAACGTCCTGGTATGGACCCTTTTACCCTTCATCCTGGTCCACATGCTGATCGGTCATAAGGAATTACGCTTTCTATTTCCTCTCCTAGGATTTGTTCCCGCCATTGTCTCGGAGAGTATTTCCCTCCTGAACTCACGAAAAAAAACCGATATTCTTCAGCGAAGATGGGTGAAGAGAGCCGGCATGGCATTTGTGGCTATCAATGGCTTGTTGCTCTTGTTTGTTGCCACCACATCCTTTGATCGAACTACCCCCCTCTACCGTTACGTATACCGGCATTTTCCCGAATCTACCACGATATATTATTTGGGAACAGATCCTTATAAACTGGGACATCTTTCCTATTATAAACGGACTAATCTTACAGTGAAAGCGATTGAAAGTCTTAGTGAACTGGATCATCTTTCGAACCGGAAAATACTCCTGGTAGTTGACCGGCCGAATAAATTGAGTGATGTTAATGCAGACGTCCAGTTGCTTTACTCATCCATTCCAGGTTGGGTGTGGTACTTAAACTTCAATCACTGGATTGAAAGGACCCTGGCCTGGTATCTCTATGAGGTTACTCCAGACAGTGTAAACTCAACCTATCCTCAAAACCGGTAAGGCGAATTTTCTCCTGTAATCACTAAGACAAAATCACTGCCCCATCCTTTCGACCAGGGCTCAAAA
>JAGQWZ010000660.1 GCA_020436835.1 Saprospiraceae bacterium
ATTTGCGTTTCGTCCCAGGTAAGCCTGAATATGAAATGTTTTTTTGAACTTGCGCCTTCGGAGTTCCCGGCAAGCTCAGATCTTTCCTGCTGGAAATAAAGTATCGATCTTCCAGCTGATAAGCTGACGGTACCGGTGAGCCCTTCAGTTCCTTCAGAAAGGTTGCCCATCCCGGTGGTTCCCGGGTAACGGAAAGCAGGTGCCGTGAGTAGATTCCAATGTCGTAAAAGCCAATCATAGTCAGAATGGCATTTTCCGTTATTAAACCAACGATAGTAATGAGTACCCCCAGAATTACCAGCACCGGCGCCAGGGCAGAAATATATATCTTGAATATAAAACTCACCGCTGCGGGCCAACGAAGTTTTTTGAAAAACAGTAAACTGGAAACGACTAGAAATACTCCCAGTATCCAGGCTATCATTTGAAGTAAGAAATACAAAGTCGACATTAATAACTTACATTAAATAACACTCCCAAAAAATCAATTCACTAATTTAGGTTCTGCCGGTTCAAAGTCAATGATCGGCATCTTTTGATGGTATGATCATAGTCATGAATGACCCTTAAAAGAAGAGGAGGAGTCAAACCTGGTTGCAGCTAAGATTATCTTAAAATAGATTCTTCTTAGGTCAGGAGCGGAAATTTCAAAGCCAAACTAAATCCGGAAATGGAGAAATATTTCATAACGATCATCACTTTTTTATTGGTCTCCACCGTCGTCGGCCAAACTGATGGTTTAGGTCGGGATAATTCGATCTTATTTGTCGGCAATAGTAAGGTAGGCTCGGAAGGGGGATTACACCATCATTTTCGTCGCACCGTCAATACGCATGATTCTCTTGCCAATCTGAGTACTCATTGGTTTAGTATGTACAATCGTCAAACCTTGGGTGAAATGCTCACTCCGGAGGTACTTTCGCGCCTTGCCGGGAAAGAGGATGAATACGTCATCGTACAAAGTGGATCCATCGAAGAGATGCACAAATTTGCCAGCGCAGTCCGTGATGCCGGGAGTCAGATGTTGGTACTGGGCGCCTGGGCAGACAATCCCTTTCTGCAAGGAAATTCGCTTGAAACATTTTATCGGGAGACCAGGCGGCGAACGGAGGAATGGAAGGCATTTGAAAACGAAACCGGGCTTCCGGTGATTCCCTGCGGCCTTATTTATTACGACCTGCTTGTCAATCCCTTAAAGTTCTACCCGCTCAGGCCGGATTATCTTTTCGTTCCAGGGAGTTCTGTGCAGAATGATCTCGGAACCATCGTAAATGTGGCTGCAATCTATGCCGCCATGACCGGAAAATCTCCGGTAGGTTTACCGGTGTGGGACAATTTTGCTCCGGAATTGATCCAGCTGTTACAAGAGCGCGTCTTTAATCTTTGGCACCAATGGAAATCCGGTACTTATGATTGGATTCAAACAATGCCTCCGGTTGTTCCAAAGGCGTTGACCGAAGTTTCCCGGAAAAGACACTGGAAAAATTTGATTGAGGACGGAGACCGGATCTTGTATATAGGTAATAGTTTCATCGGCACCGAAGGTGGATTAGAAAATCATTTTCCCAGATTGCTCCGGGAGATTGATCCCGGTCTGGAACTGGAAACGAAGTCCATGATATTTTGGGGACAGGGTTTGGCTCGCATGTGGACAGATGAGGTGCAGGAAGAAATTTCTAATGGGCAATATGACCTGGTCATCGTGACCAGTGGCCCTACGGAAATATTGCAGCAGTTTAGAGAAATCATAGAAGCAGCCGGTAGTAAAATGGCTATTCACATGACCTGGGGCAGAAATCCAACGATTAATGATGCAGGGATGCAGGGGTTCAAAAGACAAACGGAAGACATTGTGGAGAAAATGGAACAATTCGAGGCCGAAACCGGTGTCCCGGTGATCCCCTGTGGCTTAATCTACTATGATCTTGTGGCAAACCCACCTCCTGATTTTAATTTACGCCCGGATTGGCCATTTATGGTAGAAAATATCCATCAAAATCACCTGGGAACCATGGCTAATGCAGCGGCACACTACGCTGTGCTGACCGGCAGATCTCCGGTTGGTTTACCGATGTGGGATCCCTATCCCAGGTCCTTGATCGAAGCCTTACAGGAGCGCACCTGGGAAGTAGTAGAGGAGTGGAAAAATCGATAGTAAAAAATGTGGAACTGTGGAACTGTTGAATGTTGAAACTGTGGAACTGAATTAATTATGTCAAAGAATCTAGCCTTTTTCTGCTGGAATTACTGCTCTGACTTGCAGGAAACGCAGGTTAAGACGTACAATAAAATGTCTTAATCCTTTTTCTGCTGGAATTACTGCTCTGACGGTTAAGACGTACAATAAAATGGTACAGCTTGTTCAGTCTTAATCCTTTTTCTGCTGGAATTACTGCTCTGACAAGAACAGTTATGATCACCGCCTG
>JAGQWZ010000661.1 GCA_020436835.1 Saprospiraceae bacterium
TATCGGCCGGAAATTGCAGCTATCCTTCACCGGTATCAATGAATAAATAAAATCACGGATTTCCGTTAGTGCCTGCTTAATCGGTAAATAAAAATCAAGTAGTGATTTAATTCTCACTGATTTTCTATTTATTCACTAAACAAAAAAGGTCCCGGGGAACCAGGACCTAATTCAACTAATGCAGTTAAGAATATTTTTAATGGTGGATCATTGCCACATTGGTATTATTGTCATAAGAGGACATCATAAACTGTTTAGTTGCCGCCTGATAACCGTACTTCGTCACGGTAATGGACAACATTCCGGTAGGAATATTAGAGAAAGTCGCCTTTCCATTACTGCCCGTATATTTAATATAGGTCTGACCGTTCTTAACGATTTTGACTTTAGCCTGCGATACCGGAGCATAATTTCCATAATTCCACTGGCCATCTTTATAAGCAGTAACTGTCAGTGTTGCTCCCTGCGGTGGTGTCGTTGACTGTCCACAAACATATTTTACAGTGGCCTTTACAATTTTAGTATTATTGCTATAGACGCTTTCCTGAATTTGATGGTCGGGATTCACAAAGGCCTTCAAAGTTACCGTACCGGTGCTGGCGATTTCGACGTTATTGAACCAAACGGATTTACCATAATTGGAATTCGGGCCTAAACCTCCCTGTATATAGCCGACATAGGATTTCGGGGGATACCCAGATTGACTGATGTAAAGTATGACGGGAATGTTTCCTTTTGCTGCCCCCATACTCGGATTGGTGACCGTCACCCTAACTTTACTACACCTACCTTTTTTCAGCCCACCGGGAGTGGAGATCTGCGATACCCGTAAATCAGGCTTAATGGCATAACCTGGCTCTGCATGACTTGCAGTACCGATAACCAGTAAAATAAATAAAGTCAATACGCTTGTGAAAAATTTTAAAGTTTTCATTTCTTGATAATTTTGGAGTTATTGAAAATTGGTTTTTAATTATGACTCAAATATCGGTCAGAAAACATTCTTATCCTTCACTGATATCAATGAATAAATAAAATCACTGATTTCCGGTAGTCCCGGCTGCAATACAAAAAACAACTAATTAGCGCCTCAGTGTGAACCCCGAACCGGGAAATTCAGGACCACAGCGAGAGCGTCATTGAATCCAAGTACTTTCTTTTATGACACTGAATATAAATCCATGATACAGACAATAAAAAAATCCCGGGTGAAACACCCGGGACACATCAATTAATACCATCAATTCTTAAAGGGAATTCTTTCTAGTTATGCGTCATAGGGATATTTTTCTTGGCGGTATACGTGGGCATATTGTAACTATGATTGTAAACGGGTGCATACCCTTGTTTAGTTATATTAATCTTGCACATACCTTTTGGAATCGCATCAAAAATATACTTTCCGTTACTGGTAGTGCTGCTCGGTTCATAGGATTGACCATTTTTTACTACTGTCACGATAGCATCATTTACTCCCTGGTAATTCCCCCCTTGCCAGGTCCCATTGACGTAAGCAGTCACTTCCAGCCGGGCTCCCTGATTATTATTATTGTAAGCATTGCCTCCTCCGCAATTGTCTTTGGCAGTTACCTTGGAAATTTTATCATTGTTATTCAGGTTAGATTCCTCAATCTCTTTGTCGATATTCACCACGGCTCTCAAAGTTATTTTGCCACCGTAGTCGAGTTTGACATTATTAAACCAGACCGGTTTCCCATAATTATCTTTGGGTCCAATCCCTTTTTCCAGGTAGGCCAGGTATGAACTGGGTTGCCCTTTTTCAGGACTGACGAAAAGGGTCACCGGTATCTTGTCTTTTACCGCAGCCATCTGTGAATTGGTAATATTTACCCGGACTTTGTTGTTAGGACGGACACACAGTCCTCCCGGAGTTGCGATCGTAGAAACCCGGAGATCAGGTTTCAGTGCCAGTTCACTGCTTTTTGGGACGGGATCAACGGAATTAAATGACATCACAAAGAAACCCAGAAGAAATAGACCAGCAAAAGAAAGAAGAAATCTAAAAGTTTTCATGATATGACTTTTTTTGGAGATTGATTAAATAGTAGTTTCGAAAATTGTACTCCAAAGATCAATCATACCTTCTGGGTATAAATCACGGCAACCAATGAAAAGGAAAAATCACGGGATTCCGTGAGAAATCCCCTGTCGTGTTTATCTCACTGGCAGAGCTAAATTCTGCCCTGGTCCCTTTCGGTTAAATAAGCCGGGATCATCCATGCGAATCAGAACCGTTGAGGAAGTTTTCTTGCAAAGAAAAGATTATAGGTCCGACAAAACTGACTGGCTAGGATTCAAGAATAAGCGTACTACGACCACGCTCCAGATCAAAACACAACTTGAGGGCTGTATCCTGCCGGGTCCAACTGTTTTGACTCAAATTCCGGTCTTCCTTTAGGAGAATCGTCTTTTCTCCTGCTTTTAAAATCGGATTCTTGTAGCGGCCATCTACCTGGATCGTAAAGTTCTTGCACTCAAAAGGGGCATTAAGGTTCACCGCACCATCTACTAATTCCATCTTCGTAAACTCCCTGGCGGCCCAATAGCTGGCGATATCGCTCAATTTCATCCACACCAAATGATCGTACTTCTGGTGCAGTCGATCCACTACCGTCTTAAAGATTTCAAAACCCACTTTTTCTCCATTATAATAAATGCCAGGCCAGTGGCACACCATGATTGCCGGTTCACCGGATTCAATTACTTCCACCATGCGACCTTCCTGGAGATCAGGAGTAATAAAACGATCCGCGTCGCCGGGAGTTAATCCATCCCATCCTCCAAACCAATCACCGGTACATCCAATAATATGTACAGAACAGGAAGCCTGATCACCGTCCAAACCTTCGGCATGCATTACCTGGGGCTGTACACTCAGGTTAGGGTCGGTAGTCAGGTCCCGGAAAAAATGAGCCACCTTTCCCCCGTATACTTCCTTCACGGCATACAAGGTTCCCTTGGCCAGGTTCTGTTTGTTCCGGCCGGCAAATCCCCCTGGTGTTGTCACGCCATCACAATGCAACCCGGCATCCTTCAAAATTTGAAGTGAGTAGGCAATATATTCTCCCAATTCATCCGCACTCTTGGTTTGACTCCATTCCCAATTTTCCATATAATCGGCACTCGCTTCGGGAAAAGGCATGCCCGTTTTGGTATTAATTACCCGCGTGTGACTGATCATTTCCGAATGAATATCCCAGTTGGGCTGAGCCAACTCGCGGATTATTTTCAAACTCTCTTCCAGTTCTTTCTTAGTCCAGCCGGGAATAAACCGGTGGAGCCATCCGGTACAGGCCGGATACGGCACCATGCTGTATTTACCCTTCACTCCATTCATATCGCACCATTCAAGGAATTCCAACACGAAAGAGTCCGGTATCTCCTGCGGTAATTTCTTCCAATCCTGCAGGTACTGCGATGGAAATATTTCTTTAAACTGAGGAATGCCGTAATAGGCCAGATTAACCAGAGCCGTACTGTCATCTATTATAAAACTGACTGGAACCCGGTCGCGTGGGTTAAGAATGCTCAAACTGGCAACTGAACGATTTACCAATCCCCGGCTTGCCAGCAGGGATGCTGCCGACAGCGTTGAATCCTTTACAAATTTCCTTCGCTTCATAGTCTTTTGCTGTTTGCCCGAAGATAATGTATTTAGACCGGATGTCTTACCTTCAATAAATCTGGTTGTCGGTAGCAACCGGCCTCAAAAGTTAAATTAATTATCTTGAGGTGCAGGCTAAAATTCCGGAGCGTTGCATCGATGCGTTTAAAATCAAGTATGTTGGTTTTGGTGATGGCTGGGGAATGTATTTTCCTGCTGCCCTTTGTGTTTCCCCGGATCCTCCGTCCCACCATACTGGAAGTCTTTAATCTCACCAATCTGGAACTTGGTACCGCCTTTTCCATCTATGGTATTATTGCTTTGTTCTCCTATTTCTTCGGAGGACCTTTGGCCGACCGCTTTTCTGCCCGAAATCTGATGACCATCGCTATGGTTCTGACTGCAACAGGAGGAATTGTTCTGCAAAAGATCCCGGAGGTGACACCAATTATTATCTTGTACGGATTCTGGGGTCTGAGCACCATTCTCCTGTTTTGGGCAGCCATGCTTCGATACACCCGGATTTTGGGAGGATCAAATCACCAGGGTTCGGCGTATGGGATTCTTGATGCAGGCAGGGGGTTATTCGCCGCCATTCTCGCTTCCATCTCTATTATCATACTAGATCGGATTCTGCCATCCGGAGGAGAAACTGCCACACTACAAGATAAGAGGACAGCACTTATCATGATTATCCGCTGCTACTCAGTGATTGTCCTGCTTTGTGGCTTACTGGTTTACCTTGTCATTCCTCAAGAGGACAAATCATCGACTTCTTTGGCCGGTCAGCCGGTTAAACTGAATGAAATTCTTCCGGTGTTGAAAATACCGGCAGTATGGCTCAATGCACTGATTGTTCTTTGTGCATATGTAGGCTATAAGTGTACTGATGATTTTTCTCTCTATGCTTATGATGTCTATGGCTATGGGGATGTGGAAGCGGCCAGGGTTGGCAACATTTCCTTCTGGATGAGAGCGCTCTCTGCCTTACTGGCTGGCTACCTGGCGGATCGTTTCGCCGGTTCAAAAATCATTGTATGGGGATTCGTCCTGACTATTGTTTTTAGTTTTATAGTGGCCAGTGGTATGCTCACAGGCTTTGGAATCTTGCCTCTTTTTCTAAATGTGACTTTGTTGAGTTTGGGGATCTTTGGGGTCAGAGGTGTATATTTCGCCTTATTTAATGAAGGAGATATCCCTTTTAAGTGGACCGGTAGAGCTATTGGCATAATATCCGTGATTGGGTTTACCCCGGATATATTCATGGGACCGCTGATGGGTTACTTTCTCGATACTTATCCCGGCCAGACGGGACACCAATATGTCTTTGGCATTTTATGCCTTTTCAGTGTAATTGGGTTGACCGCCACCCTTTTATTAAGAAGAGGGATTTACGGGGCAAGGAATTGAAGAAACAAAAAGCAGATTCATTAGTGCCGGGTGAGGGAAAGACCTTTTAATCAAAGTTTCTCACAATCCGAAAACCACTCCCAAATTCACCTGGAAGGTCCTGTTCTTGATGGGATCCGGATTACTATTTAATTCCGGACTGGTGAGCCCAATGTAGGCCCGCGCCTCGACGACTAATCCAACACCCGAACTTAAATTAACGATCGAACCAGCACCACCAACGAGGTTGAGTACTGTGGAACTATTCTGATCCTTGAAATCAACCCCATTTATCTCTGCCTTGGATAAAAATCCCGGCGAAAAACCCAGACCCAGTTTAGGACGAAACAAATTCGTTGCCGAACCCAATATGGTGTTATAGAGAACCGGGACCTGGACATACGTGTAGTCGATCACCGTCGTCGGCACTTCATATCCCTCCTTTGAGTACAAAATATCGACGGAGATCGCCGAATAGGAATTCAACCAATATTCGGAAGTAATGCCGAGAGCCAATCCTTTCACTGCATCTGCATTGCTCAAGTTGACCCAGGAAAAATTATAGCCCCCTTTTGCTCCCACTGCCAGTCTACGAACCTGTGCGTTTGCGGAAGAACCGGCAATTAGCAGAATCAGTAAACAAAATCCGGTGATATACTGCTTCATAATCTTAGGAGTAAGTTAGATTTTGAGCTAAACTTCTGAAGCCTGGGGCCATTCTCATTCACTTTTTATCATTAGGTTCGCTGGCAAGATTAGCGGACTAAAGATACATTATAAGATACTGTTTTCAAACTGACTATACATATTACAATATCTCTATTTTAGATTGAATTGCCGGTGATTGCCGATTAATGAAAATTGTATACGTATCTTAATCGAAATACCGCCATCAATGAAGCAGCGCATCGCAGTGGTAACTGGAGCCGGTTCCGGAATTGGGAGGGCAGTGGCTCTGGGATTAGCAGAATCCGATTTCTATGTAGTATTGACCGGACGTACCCGGAGCAAACTGGAAGAAACCCTGGCATTGTCAGAAAGACCGGACCATATGGTGATTACCACTTCCGATGTATCCGATCCGGCTAGTGTTGAGGTTCTATTCAAGGAGGTATGGCATTCCCTGGGCAGGCTGGACCTGCTCTTCAACAATGCCGGCACGAACATTACCGGTCCTTTGGAAGACCTGACCTATGAGGATTGGAAGGCAGTGATCGACACCAATCTCACCGGTGCCTTTCTTTGTTGCCAGGCTGCTTTCAGAATAATGAAAAAACAATCCCCACAGGGAGGAAGAATCATAAACAATGGTTCTATTTCCGCCCACGTGCCCAGACCGGAAGCGGTGGCGTACACCTGCTCCAAACATGCGATTACCGGCCTGACCAAATCAACCGCACTGGAGGGGAGAAAATACGATATCTGCTGTAGTCAGATAGATATCGGAAATGTCGATACCGCCATGGTCGATCGCATGAAATCAGGAACTATCCAGGCAGATGGAAATTATAAGATAGAGCCCACTTTCGACCTGCGACATGTGGTGGACGCTATCCGGTATATGGCTAATCTACCGCTGTCCGCGAATGTCCAGTTCATGACCGTGATGGCCACAAAGATGCCTTATATAGGCAGGGGGTGAGAAGGCGAAAGGGCAGAGGGGCTGGAGCAGAGGGCAGAGGGGAGGAAAACGGGAGACTGGAGACCGCAGACGGAAGTATTGAATTGCTGGATGTCCGATACCGGATGCCCGGTGTCGTCCGATGATAACCAGGAATAAATGGAAGGAATGGAAGAAGAGGAAAGCAGGAACTGTCAGGTTTAGGAGAGATAGGAGCGATGGCGAAAGCTGACAGTTCTAGCGATGTTGGTTGAATTGTGGAATGGA